>DAOVAM010000060.1 GCA_030671065.1 Candidatus Aminicenantota bacterium | reverse complement strand
GCCACGATCTACCATGGCGTCTGGCTCTACGCCCTCTGCGGGTATGCACACGCTATGGGTAAAATGGACGAACTGTTCAAAACACCAGAGATGTACTACTACGCTCATTATTTTCTCAACCTGATGAGTCCTGCGGATATGATTCCGGACTTCGGCGATGCCAACTGGCTCTCAAACTGGCAGCTTTTCCTGGTCTATTTCGAAACCGCAGCCGCTCAGTACAAAAATCCTCAAATGAAATGGGCGGCCTCTTCGATTGCCCAAAAATTCATCGACTTTGATAATCCCACAAGTGTTGGTCTGGGCTACATCTTTCTGGACTGTTATCTCTGGGGAAATGATGACATCCCGGCTGTTCCGCCAGAGAGTCTTTCTCAAGAGGTCATGGAAGATGTCCAGGGAAAGAAAATCGTTTTCCGGAATGGCTGGGACAAACGATCCACTTATCTTCTCTTGAACTACAGGGACGAGGGAGACGGCGGGCTCAATTTCCGCGATTATTTAAGGGATACGATTCCGGTCGAAGAAGAGAAGATGACTCACGGTCATTCAGATGAGAACAGTATCGCACTTCTTATGTCTGGAGGCTCTGTACTTCTTCATGATGGAGGATACAGGGATTATATGCCCAGCGGTCCGTATGGCGCCTACCGCCAGGATTATTTCCATAATCGCCTGTGTGTCCGTCCGGAGAAAATCTGGATGGGACAAAAACAGGGACAATTCCGTTACAGCATCCGCGATGCTGTTCCAGGTCAGGGCATTCTCGACTTTCTCCACAATGCCGGCTCCTACCGGATTGTCCGCACTCAGAAAATCGACTTCTTGACGTTCCCGGATTTCGACTACAGCAGGACGAGGCTCTCCGATTCCAACATGGGATACGAATGGGACCGGATCATCACCTATGTGAAAGATCCGGAAGTTTTTGTGGTTTTCGATATATTTAAATCCCGGAAAGAAGAGTTCTTTACACTCGCAAACCTCTGGCACACGCGGAAAATCCTGGCTCAAGGGGAACACTGGTACGATACAGTCTATGACCTTATTCAATCTCGGCAGTTGTCCCAGGACCAACATCTCCTCATTTTCTTTCCTCTCACACATTACCGCCTGGAAGGCACAGAACCTGAAAAACGCCATTACCAGGACGAAGTGCTCATCCACCAGACGACAGCCCAGCATTTTGAACTGGGTGAAACGGTTGGCTTTGTGACCGTACTCATCCCTCACTCAGCAGGAGAATCTCCACAGAAATTGGTCGATCAAATCAGCCTTCTTCCGATCCAATCCGAGGGGGCAGGCCTTGGAGTTCAAATTAGTGTGGAAGACAAAAAAATCATGGTGGGAGTAAAGAATGACCTGAGGAAGGATATGGCCCGTGACTGGCGCCGCCCCAAATATACCTATGATTCAGGTAAAATCGGCTTCGGAGACATTGAAACAAACGGTGATTTTGTTTTTGCCTCTTTGAAGAGGACAGAACTCCATTACACGATCGTCAACCTGACCAAAGCCTTGTACAAAGACAAAGTTCTCGTCGAAGGCAAATCAGGATTTTTCGGACTGGCCTTTAACGGAAGCCCGGATACAAAAGGAGTCGGAAAACTGCGCTACTGGCGCGATAACGTCAAGATCGGGAAGAAATAATACACCCAAAAACACTATAATTGTATGAGATTGCCACACTTTGTTCGCAATGACATTCTTCTGTACGAGATTGCCGCGTTTCACTCGCAATGACACATTTAAAATAGGGATCAGGACTCGACAGATTTATTTTTCTTCGGCTCTGCCGCCCAAATGTTTTGCCAGGAATTTCTCCATGGCTCTGTAAAAATCGAATCGATTTTCCTCGTTGCGGAAGCCATGTCCTTCATTGTCTTTGACCATGTATTCGACTTCAATACCCCGCTTTTTCAGGGCATCCACGATCTGGTCTGATTCCTTTATGTTCACCCGGGGATCATTGGCTCCCTGAGCAACAAATAAGGGAGCTTTGATCTTATCCGCGTGAAAGAGAGGCGAAATCCTCTCGAGCAGCTCTTTATCTTTTTCCGGATGACCCACCATTTCGAAGAACATTTCTCTCATGGGTTCCCAGTAAGGAGGGATGCCTTCCAAAATTGTAAACCAGCTCGAGATACCCACATAATCCACGCCACACGCATACAGATCCGGAGTAAATGCTACCCCTGCTAGAGTGCAGTATCCTCCATAAGAACCGCCGTATATCCCTACTCGTTCTGGGTCAGCGATTCCTTGATCGATCAACCAATTGACCCCATCAGTGATATCATCCTGTATAGCCAGTCCGTTCTGTTTGAAACCAGCCTCCCAGAATTTCCGTCCATAACCGGTGGAAGTCCTAAAATTCATCTGTAGAACCGCATAACCGCGATTCGCCAGGAATTGAACCTCAGGGATGAAGCCCCATGTATCTCTTGCCCAGGGTCCACCATGCGGGTTGATGATAACAGGAAGGTTTTTGGCTTTAAAGCCTTTAGGCAGAGTCAAATACCCATGGATGGTCAATCCATCCCGTGATGTGTAGGAAACGGGCTTCATTTCTGTCATCTCGTCCTCGCTCAGCCATGGGCTGACATCCATTAGCTTCATGAACTCATTCGTATCGCGATTCAAGTAATAATAAGATCCTAGCGACCTGTCACTGTATGTTCTCACCAGGACTTTCGTTTCATCCTTGCTCATACTGTACACACGAACTTCATACCCCGGTAATCGTTTTTCCAGTTCCGCCTGGAGCTGCTCTCTTTCTTCATCAAAAAAATTATAATGCAGCTTCTCTGTGTAGTAGTAGGTTCCTGTAATTTTTTTCCGCTTATCAGATTTCATCAAGCTGTTCACATCGACATCAGAATGTTCGTATAAAAGTCTGATGGTCTTCCTATTCTTGACATCATATTCATAAATGGCTTCTTTATCTCTTCCAATATTGGAAGCGACATAAAGATTTTTGTTGTCGAATGTGAAGAATAGGGGCGTTAAGGTTTCTTTGAAACTGGTAGTGATCAGAGCTTGGAAATCATCCTTTTCTGCATCACGGTAGAGTACACTGGTGTTGACTCCATCCGTTGTGAGGGCAATCCTCAAATTGCCGTCATGATCGGTCATCCAACCTGTGATATTGCCTGGGTTTTGAGCAATCATTTCCATTTTGCCGGAGTTGATGTTAATCCGGTAAATATCGAATACTCGAGCATCCCGCTTATTCATATCGATCAGCATGTGTTCAGAATCATTTTCCAGCTCATCGATAATGCTTGCTCTCACTTTTTCAAAAGGTGTGAGTTCCTTAGAATCAGAGCCGTCAATATCCACCGCATACACTCTAAAGTTCTCATCCCCGGCTGTATCCTGGACATAGGCGATGCGCTCATTATTCGCCCAGATATAACCCGCGATATCTCTCTCCGTTGCACTGGTGATTCGCGTTACTTCTTCTTCCCCAATTTTCTGCACGTGTACATTCAACCGGTTTTGCCACGGCTTTAAAAAAGCCAGGTGTTCTCCGTCTGGTGAAAGGTCGTACCCTGTGCTTTCAGGATTCTTGAAAAAATCCTCCATCGGGATAAGGCGGGGAATTTGCTCCTTTGGAGCACATCCAAATATAAAAATGAATAATACTGCCAATAACGAGATGATTCGTTTTTGCATGTTTTCCTCCTTAAATTGTCTGGATTATTGCATACATGTGCATGCCAAAGAATTATACAATATCATTAAATAAAGCTAAAATCTTTTCCTTTTTTGTTCAGATCTTCCTTGGGAGATTCATTTCTAAGCATCAATCATAGAACACACAGAATTTCTGGTTCGGATTAAAAGGCTTCATTAAACTTCAATCCGCTATGTAATCCGTGCTATTCTGAGGACACACATTTTGCCCTGTTTTCACTCTCTTTATATATAACGTTTTGCAGGGAGAAAGGTTCCTTTTCATTATTTTGTTTTGACATCAAATTTCTTCTCTGATATAAGCTTTAACTTAGATGTGAATGAAGAGATATTAAGGCTATCCGGAACTGAACAAATGCCGGAAAAATATAAAACGATCACACTCAAAAATATCCACCGTCAAATAAAAAAAGGAGGATGGCATGTCGAATAAAAAGATTTTGACTGTTCTTTTTCTAATTATAATCCTGGCAGCAACACCCACTCTATCCCAGAATACACTCACTACTCCAAAGGAACACTTTGGCTTCACTCCCGGTGATGACTACTACCTGGCTAACTACACTCAGTATTCAGATTATTTGAAAAAAATCAGCCTGGAGTCAAACCGCGTGTCTTATAAAGGAATAGGGATTACTGCAGAAGGAAATCCCATGTACATGGCGGTTATCACGTCTCCGGAGAATCACAGGAAACTCGACCAGTACAAAGAAATCTCAAAGCGACTGGCTCTGGCAGAAGGGCTGAATGAAACAGAGGCTCGGGAATTGGCTGCTGAAGGACGGGCTGTAGTCTGGATCGACGGAGGACTGCACGGCTCTGAAGTATTGGGTTCACAGCAGCTGATCGAGATGGTCTATCAAATGGCGAGCCGCAACGACTCTGAAACGCTAAGGATTCTGGAAGATGTCATCTTGCTTCTTGTCTGCTCCAATCCTGACGGGATGGAACTCGTCTCAAACTGGTATATGCGGGAAAAAGACCCCACCAAACGTTCAACGAGGGGACTTCCCCGACTGTACCAAAAATATATCGGACATGACAATAACAGAGATTTCTACATGATCACCCAGCCAGAGACCGAAGCATCGAGCCGCGTACTCTTTCGCGAATGGTTTCCGCAGATCGTCTACAATCAACACCAGTCCGGCCCATCCGGATGCGTGTTGTTCGCACCTCCCTTCCGCGATCCATTCAACTATTTCTTCGACCCTCTCGTACCCTTGGGGATCGAGCTTGTCGGAGCAGCCATGCATAATCGATTTGTCGCTGAAGGCAAGCCCGGGGCAACGATGAGATCAGGTGCCAGGTATTCGACCTGGTGGAATGGAGGACTCCGCACAACGACCTACTTCCACAACATGATCGGAATCCTCACGGAAACAATCGGAAATCCCACACCCATGGAAATTCCCTTCATTCCTCAAAGACAGCTCCCGAAAAACGACCTCCCCTTTCCAGTCAAACCCCAAAAATGGCATTTTCGCCAATCGATCGAGTACTCGATCACGGCAAACCGGGCCATTCTCGACCTGGCATCTAAACACCGTGAGGACTTTTTGATGAATATCTACCGGATGGGAAAAAACTCCATCGATAAGGGCAGTCGTGATCACTGGACCATCCAACCCAAAGGAGTCGCTGAAGTCGAGGAGGCCATCGTCAAAGATAAGGCAAGACCAACAGGTTCGGGCCGTTCACGCGGTTACGCAAAAAAATACTATGATATGCTGTATGAACCTGCCAAAAGAGACCCGAGAGGATACATCCTTTCCTCAGATCAGCCAGACTTCTTAACCGCAACAAAATTTATGAATACTCTCATAAAAAGCGGTGTTACAGTCCATCGTTCAACTCGTTCCTTTAAAGTCGGAGAAAAATCCTACCCGAAAGGCTCGTACGTCGTTAAAACTGCCCAGGCCTTCCGCCCCCATGTTCTCTCTCTCTTCGAGCCCCAGGATCACCCGAATGACATCCCCTATCCAGGAGGCCCGCCGATCGCACCCTATGACAACGCCGGCTGGACTCTTGCATTCCAGATGGGAGTGGAGTTTGACCGGATTCTGGATGGATTTGATGGTCCTTTCGAAATAATTGAAGGCCTGACCCAACCTCCAGCCGGAAAAGTCACTGGCGGCAGGAATGCAGCCGGATTTCTCCTGGACCACAGGGTGAACGATTCATTCATCGCCATAAACCGACTCCTGAAAAACAAAGAAGATGTTTACTGGCTGAAGCAGGACTTTCAGGCACAGGGAAGAACATATCCTGCGGGAACGATTTTTATTCCTGCAAAACCCACAACTTCCTCAAGACTCGAAAAAATTGCAGAGGAAATCGGACTGAATTTCGAAGGGATCAGGACGAGACCTGCAGGTGACGCTTTCAAGCTCCGCCCTCTCCGTATCGGACTGTTAGATAACTACGGGGGATCCATGGATTCAGGATGGGTCAGGTGGATTCTCGAACAATTCGAGTTTCCGTTTAAAGTTGTCTACCCTCCAACTCTGGATGCAGGAAACCTGGCCAATCAATTCGATGCCCTTATTTTTGTCGGAAGTGCTATACCTCGCTTCAGCAGTGGAGGAACCAGCCGGTTTGGTTCATCCACTCCGCTTGATCCCAAGACTATTCCCGCAGAATACCGCAATCGAATAGGCCGGATAACGGCTGAAAAAACGATCCCAAAAATTCTCCAATTCATCGAAGATGGCGGAACCGTGCTCTCCATCGGGCGTTCGACAAGTCTCGGATATCATGCCGGTCTTCCTATCGGTAATGCCTTAACCGAAAAGATGGAAGATGGAACAGAGAGGTCTTTACCGCGGGATAAATTCTTTGTGCCCGGCTCTGTTCTTCAGGTCCGTGTGGACAACACCCATCCCCTCGCTTTCGGCCTATCCGAAAAGCTGGATGTATCCTTCAATAACAGCCCGGTTTTTAAACTCTTGCCCGAAGCTTCTTTGAAAGGAGTGCGTCCGGTGGCCTGGTTTGACAGCAAGGATCCCCTAAAGAGTGGATGGGCCTGGGGAAAACACCTCCTTTACGGGGGAATCGCAGTCATCGAGGCTGATATGGGAGAGGGAAAGCTCTTCATCTTCGGACCGGAGATCACCCGCCGAGCTCAGCCACACGGGACATTCAAATTTCTGTTTAATGGGATTTACTACGGAGGCTCGACTTCTGAAAAGCTGCAGTAACTTCATTCAGAAAAAAAGCGAAAAGACATTAGCAAATCTATTCTATAGAAACGGAATTTTCACTTCTTTATATGATAAAAAATCTTAATTTGGCTCTTTATGGCTAAAATCATTAAGGAGGCAAAAGATGAAAACTCTTCCAAAGACATTAAACACATCGATCCTGATTTCTGTAGGATGTCTGTTTATACTCACATTATCAGCAGCGCCAGCGCAGGATATTCAAAAAGAAATACAAAGACAGAATCTCAGGATCACAAAGCTTCTCCAGCCAACAGCGAAACAGAAAATCGCACGGGCATCAAAGGAATATGAAAACAGAGTCCTCTCTTCGAATTGGCGAGTTGATTATCACGACGCTGCAGTTGATGCAGTGAGAAATCAATTTGGAAATCTTGGCACCCAGGATATTGACGCTCTTGTCCAGGTAGTCATGTTCGAGCTGTGGAAATCAGAAGAAGAAGCGTTGAAAGAAATTCTGGAGGAAATGAATCGGATGAATCAAGTCAAAAAAAAGCAGCGAGAATACATCGATCAATTAAAAAAACAGAAGGCAAGTGCACAATCAAAAATGAGAGAAGAATACAAAGTCGTGTCAAAACAACCTCCCGTTGCCAGTGTTCAAAAAAAGCCCAGGCCTGTTCGAAAATCTACAAAAATGGCGTCCACGCGCCATCTCAAGATAAAATACCCGAAAACTCCGAACATTATTTACAAGAGTACAAAAAACATGAATCTTGCTGAATTGGATAAATATACGGATGATATGGAACACAAAATGGACACCTTGAATGGGCTCTCAGAAGAACTCAGCTTGAAACTGCAGCTTCTCATGGATCGGCGGTCCAAAATCATTCAAACCCTGTCAAACATCCTTAAAAAGATTTCGCAAACCTCGGATGCTCTGATCGCGAATATAAAAGAATAAAGAAACTCCTCCATTCCAAACTCAGAGCCATTCCACTTTTTTGACATCGGATTTCTCCTGTGGTATAAGTTTTCTCGAGGGAAATCTGTAAGGAGCACTATCAGCTATATATAATCACAGGGCAGCAAAACACAAAAGGCTTAAAAAATGACAACTAACAAAGGAAAGAAAAAATGAAAATCAAAATCCATACATTCATATCTCGTGTAATTTTTCCTGTCTTTGTATTTTGCTTCCTTGTCGCAGGAATTTCAGGAAAGCAAGCCCAAACACTCGACAAGAGCAAAATCCTGAATGAACAATACAGAATCAGAAAATATCTCCATCCTTCCACTCAATCCAAAATCGCTCAGGCAGTCCAGGATTTCAAAGAGAGTTTTTTGGCAGCTGGAGAGGAGAGCAATCCTGTTTTTGTGGGTTCACAAGTGGCGCGGAATCAGTTCAGGACCGTATCCCCTTTCCAGATAGATCTTCTTGGTTTTTACATCCTCTGCCAGGTGACTGCAGATTTGGAAAGAGACATAGGACTCATAACAACAGAGATCGATAAAATGAACGTGGCAAAAGAGGAACTCAACAGATTAATCACCAGCATAGAGGAACAAATCGAAGAAAAAACAAAAGATGCTGTTCAAGAATCCGAAGAAGAACAAGCCCAAGGCAAAGAGACTCCTGTGTTGAAAGAGCATGAATCCATGGAAATCGCTCCTCACTTTAAGGCAGAATACCCGAAATCTCCGGAAATAATTTTCTCTAAGGAACTCGAAAAAATGAGCCTTTCCGAACTGAACAATGACCTGTACTATATCAAGACAGCCCTGAATTCTATACACAGCCTCTCAGAAAAAGCCGTGAAAGCTATGAGGAAGGAAATGGACCGACGCACTATATTCATTGAAGAGCTTTATTACCAGAGTGAAAACATAACAAATATCACCAACGACCAGATAAAAAACATCAGGTAAGATATTCCCGAAGTTTTCTTCTTTTTTCAAAACATATGCGTAAGATTCCTTTTTTTTGCGATTTTTAAGCCAGCATTGAATAAATGGCATCCAAAAAAGTAAAATCTATCGCTGAATCAGAATGACATTCTGGATTATTCTCGCGGGAATTATCGCCCCTGCTGTCTTCTGGATCGGCTATTTTTATTATAAGGACCGCTTTCAACCTGAACCCATCCGAGACCTGGGAGTAACCTATATACTGGGTCTTTTCACAGCTTTTGCCTGTTTAAAATTTTACGGACTCCTTCCTCTCATCGGAATCCCAGAGGACCCCAGCGCACTCATGGAAGGCCAGAGGCTTCAATTCTTCTTCTACAGCCTTGGCGTGATTGGATTGATCGAGGAACTTTTTAAATTCCTTCCTTTCTTCCTGATTATTTTGAGGTTTAAGGCCTTTGATGAAAAGATCGATGGCATTATCTATGCCTCGACAATAGCGCTCGGATTCGCAAGCTTTGAGAATATTTACTATCTCGCATACCTGGAGGGTTTTGAACTTTTTGGGCGTGCATTCGCCTCGCCCCTATCGCACACCATTTTTTCATCCATATGGGGATACACAGTTGGAAAAGCTCGAATTCAGGGAAAATCCCTTCTCATGCCATCTCTGATAGGGCTTGTGATATCAGCTTTGGTCCACGGCATCTTCGACTTTTTCACGAC
>DAOVAM010000073.1 GCA_030671065.1 Candidatus Aminicenantota bacterium | reverse complement strand
TTTTCGTCCCTTGTTTATCAACTCTCTGGCCCAAGCCTATTACAGGGCTGAAGACTTAGAAAAGGCTCGAGAGGAATATGAAAAGATAATATCCTTGACTTATCCCCGCTGGCAGGATGGAGATATATATACTAAGAGCTTTTACATGTTAGGTAATATCTTCGAGAGGATGGGCAAGAAAGCTGAAGCCATCGAGCAGCACGAGAAATTCCTCTCACTCTGGAAAGACGCTGACCCGGGTATTGCTGAGGTTGAGGATGCGAAGAAAAGGCTCGAAGCATTGAAAAAATCACCTTAATCACCTTAATGAATCATTCCCAACTCCACTCCTAACTGTTTATTCGTATATAACCTCACTTGTAATTTAACTAATCCGATTAATTCATTAATCCTATTCCTTCTAATCTGTCAACTCTCGTAGACAAAAAAATCTTTATATTTCTCTCTTTTTTTCCAAAAGTAGACACTTCATCAATATCACCCTCATCGTTCTTCCTGAAAATCTCGCCTTCTGTTCTGGCACGTTTTACGCATAAGGAATCTTGCTTCTTTTTTATGAGATTGCCACGTTTCACTCGCAATGACACGAGGATGAGATTGCCATGCTTCACTCGCAATGACACGAAAGGATGAGAATACCACCAAAGAATCCAATGAAGGGACAAACAAACAATCGAGGATTCACTCTGATGGAATTCCTTGTATCGTTGACCCTTGTCACGTTTCTGCTTACGGGAACAGTTCAACTGACTATATATTCCCTTCTCGTCAAAAGAAACGCTGACCTCAATTTAAAAATCACAGAACATGCGTCTTCCCTATTCGAATACTTTAAATCGCTTCCTTATGAGAGCGAAGAGTTGAAGGAAGGCCTGGTAGCTGAAACCATCAAAGAAGAGGACTCCTTTGAGACATTCATCAGAAAATGGAAAATCGAAGAAATCTCTCCTCACTTGAAAGAGATTGAACTCGAAGTCACATCAGAAAAATATTCTCAAAAAAAGATTCGACTGGTTCTGTATATATCCAGAGAGCTTGGTTTCTGACATGATCAAAATAACAGTGACCGCAGAAGTGATTATCTGCATTGATTCATCTGAGAATTTCACATACTCATCCCTTTAGAATACATAAACATGAATAAGCAAAAGGAGCGAGAAAAAACACACAAAGGATTCTCCTTGATCGAAAGCTTGATCAGCCTTTCCCTGTTTCTGATCATTGTCCTCATCTCTTTTGAGTTGTTTGGGAGAACACGGGATATCTTCTTAAAACTCAAGAATAATGAAGATGCAAGAGAAGCTGCGCTCGCTGCCCTGGATAAAATGAGCACAGACCTTCTTGGTGGAGGTTCAGGACTCATCGATCCCATTCGACTCGGGATTCTTGAAGGAGTCTCACAAAACAGCGGCACGCTCATCATCCTCAGCAAAGAAAAGAAATTATTCTGCCTCGACGATCTCGTTGAGAGACAGACGAGAATCCCGCTGGAAAGCACCGCAGAACTCAAAAAAGGAAGAGACATATGCATCTTTGACTCTCTAAACGGAGAGGTCAAATCCATATCTTTGGTGGACAAGGAGAGCATTGTCATCTCTTCCCCCCTGAATCTTTCCTACATCAAGGACAAAGTGTCTATAATCCTTGTAAAAAAGATCTCTCTCTACCTTGACGAAAAAAAACCGGTCCTGAGAAGGAAAGTCAATTCCAGCCCGGCTCAGCCCCTTCTCGAAGAAACAACTTTCTTTGGCTTCGACCTGGACAAAGCGACAAACCTTGTGAGACTGCGTATTTCTCTCAAATCTACCAAGGAGAAATCCTATGAGATTTCCGTATTTCCAAAAAATACTGCGCTGGCAACCGCCCGCTAACTCAAAGAAAAAAGAAAGCAAAGGTGCAATATCCCTTGTTTCAGTCTATCTCTTTCTCATCTTCTCAACTCTTGGACTCAGCATGCTCCATTTTACAGAGATACACCTCAGAATAAGCTCATATAAAAAGCGCTCCACTCTTTTGAATTATTCCTCAGAAAACGGGATCAAACACGGCTTCAGTCATCTGCTCGACTTGCTGACACAGCGGATTTCTCTGCCGCCTCTATCACAGGAAGAGTTCATACAACTTTGGGCCGCCACACGGAATAAAGGGCCAGAAATAGTCGAAAAGCTCATCGGCCAGAAAGCGCCAATCCAAATTGACGAAGAATGGGAAAATCTGGGATGGACAAGCACTACTGATTTTTCCTTTGAGCGGATTGAAGAAAATGAAAACTATTTCGAGACTGTTTACAGGACTCTCATCCTTTCTAAAGGGAAAATTAAAAATTCCAAACAGAAAAGGACATCCTCCCTCGAAGCCTCTCTGGGAATTTTTGCCGGTCATCTGCCTCTCCCGTTGATACCGTTTCTCGTAGACAAAAAGCTTGATCCCAGTCAAAAAAAAGATCTTAAGGGAAGGAATGACCTCATCTTCACTCCTTTAAAAAAGAATCTCCTTCCGCCTCTAATCGTTCACTCCGAAGGCGACCTCCTTCCTAAAGTGGCCTCTAGCCAACTCCAAAAAGCCCTGAAAATAAGGTTTTTCAATCCACTCAATCTGTCAAACCGCGTCCTTCGCATCGCTCTCGGCTTGGAGGAGTCGGATGAAACCATCCCTGAAGGCGTTTATCTCATTAAAGATGACCTGGGACTGGGGGGAATTTACGTCCAGGGAGACCTTGAGGAAATGGTTCTAGCCATCGAAGAAGAGTTTCAGGTCGTATCTTTCCTCAGCAAACAGGGCTGCTGGATTCTCAAATACTGCCCCCAGAGGAGTGAAACGATATTCATAACACCCGAGGAGACTCACTCTTTCGACCTTTATCCCAGAGGGATCATCATCGTTAGTGGGAAGATCGAATCTCTTGGCGGAGGAATGATGGAGCCATCCGGCCAGGCCGTCCTGGTCACCGGAGAAGAGATCCCCTCTATCCTCAGAGGGATCAACCTGACGATCATCTCCTCGGATCGAATCACCGTTACCTCCCACCTCATCCACCAGGGAGTAAAATGGATGGATAAAGTGCCCTACATCAAAGATTCCAAATCCCAGCTGAATATTTTTGCGACCGGACAGGATTTCCAGACAAACACGAAAAAGGAAGGGAAAATTGTCATTGGAGAAGATTCCCCCAAAGAGCTGAAAATCCAGGCATCTCTAACAGCCTCCGGTAAAGGATTTTCAATTGAGGGCGAAAGAAAAGAGGTTCACATCCTGGGCAGCCTTCAGACATCGGTTTTTTCCTCCAACAAAAACACGCTTCAGCTCACCTTTAACCACGGGCTCTTAGAGTCAAAGGAACTCATCCAGGATGCACCGCAGACAGTGAAACCAGTTCTCTTCCTTTCTTTTTTTATGCCTCTTGAATGGAAAGAGTTTTAGATGAATGACAAAAAAAGAAACCTTCTTGTGATCGCAGAAAAAGGATTTTCACTCACAGAGACGATCATCGCTCTCGCTATTCTCGCCCTCATAGCCGCTGGAGTATCCGCCTCATTCCTGAGCGTAGCTCCGAAGTACAGGCTTCAAGGCGCTGTCCGGAAGGTCCAATCCCGGTTGAACTATGCCAGGTATAAGGCCATTTTCGAGGAAGCCAAGGTCAAAATAAAATTCAATCCCACAGGCTATTCCCTTGAAAAATATGATGAGGAGCAGAAGGAATGGAAGGAAGAGAGGAAATTCTTCCTCCAGGGAGTCACACTCCACTCCAACAACAGCCCTGTGTTTCATCCCAAAGGGACGGTTTCCAATCTGGCCTCCATCACAATTTCCAATTCATGGGGAGTTTACAGAATAACTCTTGCCATATCAGGGAGGATTAAAACTGTGCGGCTTTAGAATCCCCTCTTTTTGCTATATTTTACTAGAGGATAAGCTGATGGAGGAGGGAGGGCACACTCCTGTTATGTATGGTATGAACGGACGCTAATCCATTTTGAAGAAAGAATCCTCAATCCCTGAGTTGTATTTCACCTCTGTAAAAGTCATGGCCACGGCTTCCTCACCATCATAAAGGACTCTAACCTCAAAAGGAATCATCGTGCCTTCGATCTTTCTCCAATCAGAGAGAAAACTTTCTGCTTCAGCCTCAACGCCCATCTGGTTTACGGTCGATACGGCCTTATACGGAAGATAGGTTTTGGAATCAATGTACATCGTCAGTTGAAATCCATCAGGAAAAGTCTGCACCATCACATAATAATCTTTGCCTTCAATGTTTTCTGTATCCTTGAGTGTATAGGTCACTCCGTGTTTATCAGGATTGAGAAGGATATCATTCCCGTAAGCCTGTCTCTTGATTTCCTCTGCTTGTTCCGCGGGCATCTCTTCGGTTGCTCCGGTTTGCGGGTTTACCCACCAGGCAACTTCGCCGTCAAAAGCCTGCGTAATCACCATGCCCATAAATTCCATATCCATGCGCATCATGTTTGGCTCTTTCAGAAACATAGTCAGCGATCCACTCATGCCTACCATAGCAATCTCCAACGTTCCTGTCATCGTTGTGTCCTTGATGCTAACAAGGAGCTCTCTTCCGCCTTGTGCTTCAATCATTTTTTCCAGGATATCAGCACTTTTCTGGCCAATTCCTGGCGAAGTCATCACACCAAAAAGAAAAACGCTCAATAGACACAGTGAAAAGATTTTCTTCATATTTTCCTCCGTTTCATGTTTTTTCTGTTTCTTTGCTCTACGCAAACTTATATTTAAATCCTCTATTCTCCTGATAGAAGTCCTTATCTCCTTGATTTGCAAAGAATAACAGTTAATGCACAAAGAGTCAATCTAAATTAGAAGAAGCCTTCACTGCCTTCACAGAATGTTTTGAAGTCGTCGATATACAAAAAAATAGACTGCAAGAAAATATTAAATCAGCGTAATAAACCTGTGCATGGTCTTGAGTCCAATCCCCCGCTCAAATCAATAACAGGAATCAAATAAACTCTGGAGCATGAATCAATGGGCTTGACATCCAGCGTTGACCGGGTAAGATAAAAATTTCCGATTCGAGATTCATCACAATCAGATGGAGGTTTTTCTGATGAGATACTTTAAAATGATTTTTTTGTGTCTATTCTGTTTAAGCTTATTCGCTACATCGTATTCAAAAGATCCTCCGGCCAGTCCGGAAAAAGAGTTGCAGGCCAGTCCCTCAAAACTATTCGTGCTCTGGACAAGCGGAGATCGCGAGGTCGCCCTGAAAATGGTGTTTATGTACACCTACAATGCGAAGAAAAATGGATGGTGGGATACTATCCGGTTCATAGTCTGGGGTCCATCCTCCAAGCTGCTTTCCGAAGATGTTGAATTGCAGGAATACCTTCAAAAGATGAAAAAAGCCGGAGTGGAGGTTTTCGCCTGCAAGGCATGTGCAGATCTGTATGGTGTCGCTGACAAATTGGCAAAACTCGGATTAGAAGTTAAATATATCGGAGAGGACCTCACCACGATGCTGAAGAACAACTGGGCATCCCTTACATTTTAATACATAGGGGTCACTATTTTTCGAAGACGACTTTCCCGTCGACGATAGTGTACAGGACTTCTACATTCAGTAATTCATTTTCTGGAATTTCAATCAGATTCCGGTCAAACACAGTGATATCGGCAAACTTCCCGACTTCCAAAGAACCCCGGATATCATCCTCGAAGGCTGCATACGCATTATTAATGGTGTAGGCCTTAATGGCTTCTTCTACAGAGATCCGCTGTTCCGGAAACCATCCCCCTTCTGGTGTCCCCTTCAATGTCTTTCTCGCGACTGCCGCAAAGATCAGATATTTCGGATGCATATGGTAGAGGGCCGCACTCGTTCCGGGCCAGTCCGAACCAAAGCTCAGCATGGCTCCATTATCCAGCAGCGATTTGAAGGCATACGCTCCCTTGCACCGCTCATACCCGATTCTCTCTTCCATCCAGCGCATATCGTCTGAGATATGGTAAGGATTGACTTCAGCGATGACGTCCAATGCTTTAAACCGGGGAAAGTCCTGAGGCCTGATAACCTGGGCATGAATGACTCTGAAACCTTTCAAATCCACCCCTTCGTTCTTCAATCTCTCGTAGAGGTCAAGCATTTCAGCCACACCTCTCGTTCCGATGGCATGAACATTGGGAACAAAGCCCGCATCCAGCCCTGCTTTGATGAGGTTGTACATCTTCTCCATGTTGCGCACTTGGTTCTGGGAATCATCTGACGTATGGCGGCGCCAGTGGCCGTAATTGTCCGGCTGGTCATCATAAGGCTCAAAGAAAAGGGCGCCGTGAGTTCCCATGATGCCGTCTATATAGCCTTTTAACGCTCCATATCGCAGCCAATTGTCCTTCTCTTTTGTTTTGGGATGAAGCCCCATAGTGAAGCCTTGCTCCTTCAATTCGACGCCACGGGATAGGTCGGGCCTCAGCCAGATGCGGCAGGTCAGTTCTCCTTTTTCCTGGAGTTCGATGAACCTCCTTGTTTGGTCCGGCCTCTCGATATCATGGACTTCGACAATCCCTGCTTCCCTCAGAGCTTTGAGCCCGGCACGGCTCTCATCCAGGAACCTCTTGTGGGATTTGGGTGTTTTTGCTTTCCTCAACCTGTCAAATGCTGGAGATGGTCTGTGAATGATTCCTGTCGGCCTCCCATCCTTTCCCATTTCCATGCCTTTCACTCTGCCTTCCACCAGATCTGCCGCTTTAAGCGCTGCCGTGTTCGCCAGCCATTCTCTATAATCAAAGCGGCAGAGAAAGCACGGATTATTCGGCGTTAAATCATCAATCATGAATCTAGTCGGCCGCCAGGGTTCCTTTTTCTTTGACTTCTCATCTCCGGCGTCTCCGAGAGCCCATTGTTCATACGCTCCCCAGAGCCCTTCGGTTATCCATTCCCCATCATCCAGGATCCCTTCAACCCTTTGAATTTCATTCCTCAAGCCTTCTTCATCAGACACTGTCATCAGATTCGCATCATTGATCAGAGCGCCGGCCCGGCCATAATGAACATGTCCATCGATCATTCCCGGCGTGACGAACCTCCCTCCTAAATCTATGACTCTCGTCCCTTCTCCGATGTATTTTTTGGCCTTGCTGTCATTTTTGCAGACAGCCGTGATCTTATTTCCTGTGATGACTACAGCGCTTGCTCCAGGCATGTCTGGATCGACTGTATAAATATCCCCGCTGAGCAAAACGAGATCAGCAGGGGGATAGGTTTTCTGCGTGCAGCTCGGGAAGATGATTAGCACTGCACATACCAGAATGAGAGCTATCTTTGAAAAATTAAATATGGATATTTTTTTCATGGTGCCTCCTCTACTGTGAGTACAATATTCACAGCATCCTTGCTTAAAGTGAAATAGATTATATTCTCGAAATATCTGTATGTCAAAAAATCAGAGGGGTGGCATTCCTTGTTTAATTTATTCCCCTAAACTAAAATGACGAAAGCGGCCTGCACGCAACGATGAAGAATGGGCGTTTCTATTGTCTGCATGAAAAAAGTAACGGTTACAAAGAATTAATTGTTTATAGAGTGAAATGGAAATAAGAAAAGGACGATGCAATGAAACACAAATTTAATTTTGTACTAGCTGGCCTTATAATTTCCGCATTAATTTTATCTTCAGCATGCCAAAAACAAAAGACAGGTTGGCAGGGGACGATCGAGGAAGAAAACGGCATCAAGGTCGTGAACAATCCGGCTGAGCCGCTGTACGGGGAGCTAGTTCTTGAGTTAGAAGAGGATTTAGCGATCGGTAATGTAGAAGACGAGAATACCACGTTCTACCAGATCGGAGGCATCGCTGTAGACAGCCAGGGCAATATATTTATCATGGATTCAGGAAACCAAAGAATTCAAAAATATGATAAAGACGGAAACTATCTTCAGACGATCGGGAGAAAAGGGCAGGGTCCAGGAGAATTCATGAGGCCTTACGATATCTTCCTGGACGAGCGAGGCAACATTTACGTTTCAGAAGGCCGGAGAATGAATCTTTTCGACCCGAAAGGGAATTCGATAAAAAGCTTTGTCATCACTTCATTTATCATGGGATTTTCCGTAGGCTCTGAAGGAAATATCATCGCTTATGGATTCGTTAGAGCTGAACGAGGCCAAAATTTCGGGATCATGACAATAGACTCAGAAGGAAAAATTACAAAGACTGTTGCTGAATTCCCGGGAGGAAGAATAGTGGTCAGAGGAGACAGTGCATTCATTTTTTCCCATGAATATACTCCTCATCTCGGCTTTTCCCCTGCTCAGCACACAGGAGCCGTCTACGGATACAATCCTGAATACACGCTGTTTCTGACAGACCGGTTTGGAAAGACCACCCTCATTATAAAAAAAGACGAACCTCATCATTCCATCACCCGCAAGGAGAAAGACAAGATCATAGATGAAGCTTTAGATAGAACGGCTCAGGACGGAGGCCGGTGGCCCAGGGATGTCGTCGAAGAAGGAGCGAATTTCCCGGACCACCGCCCTCTCTTCGATGGTATCGCATCAGACGACAGAGGGAGAATATTAGTGAGAAAGATTAAATCTGTCCTTGATGAAAGCACAGAGGTTGAATTCGATATCTTCAGTAAG
>DAOVAM010000123.1 GCA_030671065.1 Candidatus Aminicenantota bacterium | reverse complement strand
CAATGGGATTGACAGTCTTTGCCCTAAGCTTCATTGTCTTCAAGACATCAGCAGGCTTTTTCTTTGTAAGAACTGTAGCCGCGCAATCCGAGCCATCTGAGATATCGATTCCATCTACAACAGTCCTGCAGGGAAAGGCAGAGAAAGGTGGAACCCTCTTCAACAGTAAATGTGCATCATGTCATTATGCGGACAGGGAAGATGCCAAACATGGTCCGGGCCTGAAAAACATCCTCAAAAAAGAAACTCTTCCCTCCAGCAACAGGCCAGCCACAGTCGAGAATATCTCACTCCAGCTCAGAAAGCCTTATCGCGTCATGCCCTCTTTCACTTCTCTTTCCGAACAGGAATTAGCCGACCTTCTGGCTTACTTGAAAACACTGTAAATCACTGAGGGCAGGCTTTGAAAGTTGGGACATCGGAGACAAATTTTTTGAAGATCGGTGGCAGAGGACTGAAATCGAGTTCTGCATTTTGAAACTCTTACAAAGTCTGATCCCGAACAACAATTAAAACCTAACTCTCCTCTCATTTTTATTCGTTTGACAAGTCAAGGATTTTACCGTATTAAATAAATTCCAACACTAAGAAGGAGGGATTCGTGAAGAGAAGAGATTTTTTTCAAAAGAGCGGATGCGGCCTATTCGGACTCATGATGGCCTATTTCGGACTGCTATTTATTCATTATGAGTTTATAGCCTGAAGTGATCTGAAAATGAAAAAACACTGGCGGTGTTTCGTATGCAATGACATTCACTACGGGATCAAACCTCCAGAAATCTGTCCCACCTGTCAGGTGAAAAATGCCTATGTGAAAACCTCCTCTGCTGAGGCCGAAACAATATGCGGTGGAGCCGAAGCAGAAAAGGTTGATTTCAATAAAGACATATTTCTGGAAGCGATTGAAAAATTTACAGAAAACAATGAGTTTCAGGTGAATCCTGACAGGGAAAAAGTGAATTTACTTTTAGAGGGAATATTCAACAACGAAAAAAATCATGGCCTCAAGTATTGCCCCTGCAGACTGATCACGAAAGACTTCAAGGAAGACCTCAAGCTTGTCTGCCCCTGCAACTTCCTTATCCACAGCACATATAAAGAAAAGGGAGAATGCTGGTGTGGGCTCTTTAAAAGGAGAAAATAGGATGGAAAAAAAGATAATGTTCTGGGCGAGGGAATGTCCCCACTGCAGGAATATGATCCCTTTGGTCGATAAACTGGAAGAAGAGACTGACGTTAAGTTAGAAAGACTTGAGATCTGGCACAATGAAAAAAATGCGGACCTGATGCGCTCTTTCAAAGATGTTATCGCCCCCAAATGCGGAGGTCAGCTCCGGACACCCACTTTTTTTGACACTGAGACCAACGACGTCATCTGCGGCAAGGTGGAGTACGAGAAGCTCAAAGAATGGGCACTGAAGTAAATAGAAAAAAAGGGGCCTGGCCCCTTTTTTTCTATTTTATCGTTTTAATCCTGTTATCCTCACCAACGATTAGGATTTTCGGCATAAAAAAATCTATCTCTTCCTCTTCCAGCACAACGTAGGACACCACGATCAATTTATCTCCTTTTTCAGCCTTATGAACGGCTGCGCCGTTAACACCCACACCACCTGCACCCTTCGATCCCTTGATCAAGTATGTGGAGAATCTTTCCCCGTTTGAAATATTATAAACATGCACTTTCTCGAAAGGCAACATGTCCACAGCTTTCATTAAATCTTCATCCAGCGTGAGACTTCCTTCATACTCCCGGTTGGTCTCTGTAACCGTAAGCTTCTGAATCTTTGCCTTGAGCATTATTCTCTTCATCGTTTTCTACTCCTTCACCTGAAGAATTGTGTTATCGATAAGCCTTACTTTTCCTACAAAAACTGCCAGAGCAGCCAGCACCTCTTTTTCAATCTTTCTTACAGGAACAAGATTCTCCATGTCCACTATCTCCACATAATCTATCTTCGCCAAAGGCTCTGCTGCGATCATCTCTTTCATTCCCCCAATGATCTGTTCCGGATCCCGCTCTCCATTCATTACAATCCGCCGTGCTTCCTCCAGGCTCTTTGACAGAACAAGAGCCGCTCTTCTCTCCTCCGGATTCAGGTTAGTATTGCGGGAACTGAGAGCAAGGCCATCCTCCTCCCTCACTATAGGCAAGATTTCAATCTTTACCCCTAGATTGAGGTCCTGAACCATCCTTTTGAGGATGATCGCCTGTTGGGCATCCTTCTGACCGAAAAAGGCAATATCCGGATCGACTGCATTAAAAAGTTTCAAAACAACTGTACAGACGCCACGGAAATGGTCTGGACGCGAGCGGCCACAGAGCTTATCCTGCAGGCTGTGAACCTCAACGTATGTTTTGTAGTCCTTAGAATACATCTCTTCTCTGTCAGGCAGAAAAAGATAATCCACTTCTTCAGCCTTCAAAATCTCTGTATCCCGTCCAGTATCCCTGGGGTATTCGTTAAAATTTTCTCTCGGTCCAAACTGAGTCGGGTTGACAAAAATGCTGACAACCGTCACATCTGTCTGCTGCACGGATTCTCTCACTAGACTCAGGTGCCCTTCATGGAGAAATCCCATGGTGGGTACAAATCCAATTCTCCGGCCACGAGATCTCTCTTCTCTCATGGCTTCATGCAGCTCGCCTGTCTTTGTAATTATTCTCATGAGAGTTCGAATGTCGTTACGATTCTTTCTTTCAGTTTGATTCTTTCCCCATTAGGCCCTTATTTCTTTTTCTTCCCTTCAGGAGCCCTGGTTTCTTTCTTGATTAACTTTTGAGTCTGCTGGGACTTCAGATGATAAGAACGGTTGTCATCAGGAAACTTACCCTCTTTCACATCATCAATATAGTCATGAACAGCCCGGCTAATGAGCGCATGAATATCGGCATACTTTTTTACGAATTTAGGCAGGTAGCCGTTTGAAAAACCCACTAGATCATGAAAAACCAGAATCTGGCCGTCACAATGAGGTCCCGCTCCGATCCCGATTGTGGGAACTTTTAATTTTTCAGTAATCAGCTTGGCCAGCTCAAGAGGGATACATTCCAGGATCACCGAAAAAACTCCTGCCTTTTCAAGGTTCAGGGCATCCTGAATGATCTTCTCAGCTTCATCGACCTCTTTTCCTTTAACCTTAAACTGGCCGAAATGATGAATGGATTGAGGAGTCAATCCAACGTGCCCCATGACCGGAATCTCAGCCTCGATGAGAGTTTCAATCAATTTGAGTCTTCTCTTCGAGGCTCCCTCGATCTTAACAGCATGAGCTCCGGCTTCTCTCAGGAATAGAGACGCATTATAGACCGATTCCTCATCGGAGAGATGAAAAGAAAAATAAGGCATATCCCCCACGACCAGAGCTCTCTTTGCCGCGCGCGCGACAGGCTTGGTGTGATGAATCATCTCCTCCATGCTTACAGGGATGGTGTTTTCATAGCCCAAAACTACCATCCCTAATGAATCCCCGACCAGGATCAAGTCTATCCCGCTAGCATCCATAATCTTTGCCACAGGAAAATCATAGGCAGTGATGGCCACAATTTTCTCGTTCCTGTCTTTTTTGGCCTGGAGGTAAGGGATAGTCACTTTCTGGATTTTTTTATCAGGCATGTTCAATCCTTTCTCCCCATCCCGTCTCTAACACCGAGATTGAGGTAAAGTCTTATAATCTCTCAGATCAGCAGTTCTCAGAGAGATATCTTTAACCTATTTCTGTTTCTTTGAGTCCTTGTTATCTTCGCCTAAGGGCACATAATAGAGCGGACTCTTCTTCATCTGTTTAATCTTAGCCACCAAATCCATTATATCCTCTTCCCTGTCGAAATCCAAGTTATCAGCCTTGATCACCAGGAGAGGCGCTGCCTGGTAATTGAAGAAAAAATAATCATATGCCTCGAGAATATCTTCCAGATATTTCTCTGAAATATTTTTCTCGAGTGAACTTCCCTCCATGGCAATTCTCTTCATCAAGGTCGGGAGAGAAAGTTGAAGATAAATGACCAGATCAGGCTTGGCCACTCTTTCTTCAAAAACACTATAAATTCTCTCATACACAATCAGTTCATCATCCGTGAGAGTCTGGTATGCGTATATTTTGTCCTTTTCGAACAAATAATCACAGATAATTCTCTCCTCGAACAAATCCCTCTGCATGAGCCTTATCTGCTGATGATACCGGCTCACCAGAAAGACAAGCTGAGTGAGAAAAGCGGCGCCTTCTTTTTCATTATAAAAATCTCTGAGATACGGATTTTCAACGCTGTCCAAGACAACCTTTCCTCCGATTTTCTGGGCCAGGATATCGGTCAGTTTGTGCTTCCTAGATTTAAAAACACCTTCGATGGCAATGTGGTTGAAGATGATGTGTTCTTTATCCGACATGATTCGAAATCCGCATCTCGAGCTGAAGTGAACTCGGGAAGTCTAAAAAATAACGAATATCATTTGATAAGTCAATTGAAAACAACGAGTAACATACTTTTCGAGTAAAAAGCCTTCATTTTTTTTATCTTGCAGACTCATCCTCTCTACACATGACGGGGAATTGACAAGTAGAATTGCGGATGACTATAATACGCTCTCGATAATCATCAGCGGAGGTATTTTATTTCTTTTCAGCATGTTCTCATAGATGGAACCTGGCAGCAGGCACACTCGCCAGTCGATTCCTTTACTGCCGTAAATCCAGCGACACAAAAACCTCTCAAGGACTGCTTCCCTGTCTCAAATTTTTCCGACGTTGAGCTAGCTCTTTCTGCGGCCCATCAGGCGGCTGCAGAGCTGCTCCGGGTATCGGTCGATAAAATCGCCAATTTTCTGAAGGCTTATGCAAACAACATCGAAGCTCGGGGTGAAGAGCTTGTAGAATTGGCGTCCCTAGAGACCGGTCTGGCTGAAGAACCCCGACTGCGCTCTGTGGAGTTACCCCGAACGATAAATCAGTTACACCAGGCTTCCTCAGCTGCTCTCAACAGATCATGGTGCAGAGCTACCATCGATACAAAAACTAACATTCGCTCGAAATACGGCTCTCTTGGCGGTCCCATAGCCGTATTCAGCCCTAACAACTTCCCTTTTGCCTTTAACTCGGTTGCAGGCGGTGACTTTGCCGCTGCGATTGCAGCCGGAAATCCAGTCATTGCCAAAGCCAATCCGGGCCATCCAGGCACGACCAAAATCTTCGCAGAAGCCGCATTCGAAGCCGTTCAAACGACTGGGCTTCCCCAGGCTACAGTGCAGCTCCTCTACCATTTTCAGCCGGAGGATGGCCTCAAACTTGTCGCTCATCCCTTGGTGGGAGCGACAGCATTCACAGGAAGTCGAACTGCCGGTCTTCGACTGAAAGAAGCAGCGGACAGAGCAGGGAAATTGATCTATCTCGAGATGTCCAGCATCAATCCTGTTTTTATTTTACCAGGCGCTGTAAAGGAACGGCTGGACGAGATTGCCATGGAGCTCTTCCATTCCTGCACTCTCGGCTCAGGGCAGTTCTGCACTAATCCCGGCCTGGTGGTTTTACTGGAGAATGAATCGGGTGAGGTGTTTCTTCAAAAAGTGAGCAGCCTTTTCCAATCCGTTCCGGCAGGCGTCCTGCTTAACTCGCAGATCCTCAAGGATATTGCCGCGGCGATCGAATGTCTCCAAGAACACGGAGCGGAGATCGTGACCGGAGGCAAGAAAATAAATGCGCCCGGCTACTGCTTCGCCAACACTCTGCTCCGCGCCTCCGGAGAAGTCTTCGGAAAGCATCCAAAAGCCTTGCAGACTGAAGCATTCGGCCCTGTTTCTCTCTTCGTTTTTGCAAGAGATGAAATCCAGATAGTGGAGATTGCCGCACATTTGGAGGGCAACCTTACTGGCAGCATTTACAGTCACAGCAAGGACGAAGACAATCCACTCTACGAACGGATCGAGCCTGTCCTCCGCAAGAAAGTGGGTCGGCTGCTTAACGATAAAATGCCCACCGGAGTCGCCGTCTCTCCTGCCATGCACCACGGAGGTCCGTATCCTGCAACGGGTCACCCTGGTTTTACAGCCGTGGGCATCCCAGCATCCCTCCTGCGTTTCGCTGCCCTGCAGTGTTATGATAACGTCCGTCTAGACAGACTTCCAGTTGAACTGCAAAACAAGAATCCCACTGGCGAAATGTGGCGCTTTATTAATGGGGAGTGGACACAGCGAGATATCTAATCCACCTCTTCAACTCACTCTGTGTATATTTAAAAGCTCTCAGGTTGTTTCATTCATGAAGTAAACACGTTGCGGATCCACGAATTTAACCGTAGATATGGAGAAATGGATGAGAAGGAACAGAAAACTCACCCTCCAGCAATGAGATGAATAATCTGAACCTCTGCTCCTTCAGG
>DAOVAM010000023.1 GCA_030671065.1 Candidatus Aminicenantota bacterium | reverse complement strand
TCACTGGGCATCCACAGGGAAGTAAAAGATGACCTTTACAAAGGCCTCACCCTTGGTTTTCTGGCTGGCTTTGTGGGCTTGACCATTCATGCCCTCACAGCCAATACTTTTATAATCATTCGCATCATGGAACCTTTCTGGTTCGTGGCTGCACTAGTCATGATGCTGCCTCAGATAGAAGAGGAGGAAGAGGAAAAAAGAGAAGAACCCAAAGAAAACGCTTCAGAAAAACTGACTTCTTGATCTAAAAATGGCATTAGGAAAATCTCGCACAGTTATCAAGAACACGGTCTACAACAACATCGGCTATGTCTTGCAGCTTCTGATTAGCCTGCTTCTTATTCCGTTCATTATTCATAAGATCGGAGTCGAGCTTTTTGGAGTCTGGGTTCTTTTAGAGGTGATCGTCACCTATCTCAGCCTTTTGGATTTCACGGGCATCGGAGGAGCATTCGTCAAATACATTGCAGAATATCATGCCAAGAAGGACTTTAAAAAATGCAGTCAAGTGGTCAGTTTAGGCTGGGCGTATTACACGGTCTTCTGGATAATAATGGCTTTCCTGATTTTTCTCCTTAGAGAACCTATCCTCAGGCTCTTTAACTTCCCTGCTGATATTTTCAACACGGTTTCCCTGGTGCTCATCGGAATCCTGTTGATATCGTTCATCAGGGGTTCATTCGCCGTGTTCCGCTCTGTTCTCCTGGGAGTGCAGCGGATGGACATAACGAACATCATCGCCATCCTGGCTTCTCTCGTGAACGCAGCAGGAGTGATTCTCTTCTTAAGCATGGGCCTTGGCCTCAAAGGTCTTGTGATAAGCGGATTGATCACAGCTGTCTTCACGGTTGTTTTACAGACAGTGTTTGCTTATAAAATCCTCCCTCAAATGAAGTTCAGGCCATTTTCTTTGAGTAAGGACATTTTTAAAAAAACATTCATTTATGGAGTCAACATCCGGATTGCAAGCATCGCTGAATTGATCAATACGCATGTGGACAAAATATTCCTGGGTTACTTTCTGAACACAAGTCTTGTCGGAATGTATGAGCTCGGTGCCAAGATCGCCAAGATCGCCCGTTCCTTCCCTGAACAACTGCTACCCGCCATACTGCCTGCTTCATCCGAGCTCCATGCTCTGGATGACACAAAAAATTTGCACAAACTGTATACTCGTGGCTCAAAGTATCTCTGTCTTCTCGCATTTCCAATTGTTTTTTTTGTCATAGCTAACGCATCACTCATCATGATTTTGTGGTTAGGAAGAACAGGCTATAAAGATTCGGCTCTTGCCCTGCAGGTGTTGAGTGTCGGTTATGTCTTCGTGCTTCTCGTGAGCATGGGCAGGCTCATTGCTCGAGGAATGGGTATTCCCCAGTATGAAATGCGGTCCTCTGTGATCGTAGTGGTCCTGAATATTGGACTCAGCATTATTCTCATCATCAAGCTGGGCTTCATCGGTGCCCTCCTGGGCACAACTCTCTCAGGCATCATTGGCTCGTCTTACTTTTTCTATTCATTCAATCGGCGGATCAAAGAGTCTGTCTTCTCTATCCTCAAAAAAGTTTTTGCCAGCCCTTTCCTGTTCTGTCTGGTTTCACTCGGGATCTCCATGCTCGCGGGCTATATCTTCAACCAGCTCTTCCCTAATCCCCCTGCGAGTCGACTCGATGCGTTCATTCGTCTCGGTGTGAACGGCCTGATCTTCCTGAGTGTCTATCTTCTCTTCCTATTCAAAAGCAGGTATATAGATAAATATGATCGAGAAATATTTTCTGGATTTTTAGAAATGATCAAACTCAAAATCAGACGAAAAAAATGAAAGTTCTGTTTTCCAGCTATCACAATCCCTCTTTCTTGACCATTACCGAATACACGGAAAAAGCCATCGAGAAATCCGGACATGAACTCATTCACTTCGACGACCGGGCGTTTGTCATTCCAGGTCTATTCAGACAAAGAGCGAGGCTCCTGCAGAAATGGGACCTGAACAGGTTAAATAACCGGCTCATCTCTCTGGCATCAGACTCCAAGCCAGACCTCTGTCTGATTGCAGGAGGGAACCGGATCCTTCCGGAAACACTTCAAAAAATCAAAAACCAGGGAATTCAAACGGCCCTCTGGACGATAGATGCCCCCCGCGATTTTCAACCGATCTTAAACGCCGCTTCCTTTTATGATTTTATATTTTGTGGAGGGACAGAAGCCCAGGAATTACTCGCTCGTGCAAGGATCAAAAAAACGTACTGGCTGCCTTTTGCCTGTGATCCGGAAGTTCATGCACCAGTGGATATGAACTCTGCAGAAAAAAAAACGTGGGGCAGTGATGTGAGTTTTATGGGTTCCTATTATCCCAATCGCGCACGAACCTTGGATAGAATTGCCGACTCTGACCTTAGAATCTGGGGACCCGGATGGAATCAACTGGATCATAATTCGCCGCTTAAAAAGCTGGCCACGGATACACAATTGAAACCAGAGGAATGGAAAAAGATTTTTAGCAGCAGCAAGATCAGCATCGTCATCCATTTCCAGGACGGAGAGACTCTCTGCTACCAGGCCACTCCCAGAGTGTACGAAGCCCTTGCCTGTCAGACTTTCCTCCTGGTGGATGACCAAAAGGATGTAAAATCCCTCTTCCAGGATGGGAAACACCTTGTCATTTTTAAAGAGAAGGAAGACTTACGGCAAAAAATCACTTATTATTTGAATCAGTCTGATGAGAGGAAAAAAATTGCCCGCCAGGGATTCGAAGAGGTTGTGCGCAACCACACCTATCTGCACAGATTGCAGGAGATGTTCTCTGTGATCGAGGCCGGAAGATGAGAGAAAAAAGAAAAGCGCTTTTTGACGAGTATTTCTCTTCGATTTTCAGTCAGTCCAATGTTTTCTCAAAAAAGGAGTACGAAAACTCCTTTTCCCAATTCAAGCTGAATTACGGACAGTTCTTTTCTCCTGTTAAAGATACAAAAATCCTGGACATTGGCTGTGGGACCGGCCATTTTTTGTATTACCTGGAAAAAAAGGGCTACACACACTTCCTCGGCATTGATATATCTCCCCAGCAGGTCGATTTCTGCAGGGAAAATGTATCCAAGAAAGTAGAGGTGGCGGATGCATTTGAATATCTTAAAGAAAAGAAAAACACATACGATGCGATCGTGGCTAACGACCTGCTGGAGCACATTCCCAAAGAAGAGATCATCGCGTTTTTAAAGCTAGTGAACACAGCCTTGAAGGAGAAAGGAGTGTTTCTGATAAGGACCCCTAACATGGGAAATCCCTTTGCACTCTACTCGAGGTACAAAGACTTCACGCATGAAGTAGGATTCACGGACAGAAGTCTTTACCAGTTCCTCTGGACAGCGGGTTTCCGGGACATTCAGATATTGCCTTATAAAAGCTACTCCACACGAACATTCAAGCGTTTTGTGGAGTCCAGGTTGGCGAGATTGACAGGCTTAATCCTGACCAAGCTCTTCCAGATACAGGGCTTTGCCGCTCCGCGTGTCCTGACGCCTCTCTTGATAGGAGCCGCACACAAAGAGAAAATATGAGTCAGATCAAAATCATCCATTTAGTCGAAGACCTGAAAATCGGTGGCGCAGAGCGGGTTATTGCTGACATAGCCGAGGGACTGGATGGGAAAAAATATGATGTGAGTGTCTGGTGTGTCACCAGAGGAGGTGAAACCGCTTCTGAGCTGCGTGAAAAGGGAATCAAAGTCAGGATCCTGGGTATATCGAGCTACCATAATCCCTTGAGCATATTCAAACTGACTCGCCTACTCAAAGATGCAGGACCGGATATCGTTCACACACATGGCTATTTTGCATCGGTCATCGGCAGACTCGCCGCCAGGAAAGCACACATTCCTGCAATCGTCACGCATGTGCACAGTACATACTGGGACTACAAAAAGAGACACATCCGGATCGAACGGAGGTTAAGCCGCTTCACGCATAAGATCATCTGCTGCTCCAAAGCAGTCGAAAATTTTGTTAAAGATTTTGAAAATATCAAAGATGGTAAAACCATTATCATCTACAATGGCGTGGATGAAGACCGGTT
Source organism: Candidatus Aminicenantota bacterium (assembly GCA_030671065.1). Taxonomy (GTDB): domain Bacteria; phylum Acidobacteriota; class Aminicenantia; order Aminicenantales; family Aminicenantaceae; genus SOIA01. Next base: position 11,502 of record DAOVAM010000023.1, on the reverse strand, counting down.
TTCCACGCTCAAAGAGTCAAAATCCATCCTGGCTGAACTTGGGATAGACGAGGAAAGTTCAGTGGTTGGAACAGTCTCCGCTCTCACTCCACATAAAGGGCACGAACACCTGATCCAGGCCGCCTCCGTTGTGCTTGACACACTCCCCTCCACTCGATTTCTGATCGTGGGGGATGGAATTCTTCGAACACGATTGGAGGATCAAGCGAAAAATCTAAACATCAATTCTTCTGTGATATTTACGGGAGAAAGGAAGGATATCCCGGAAATTCTTTCTTTGATGGATGTCTTCATTCTCCCTTCCTTCTCCAGGGAAGGACTGGGCCTTGCAATCATCGAGGCCATGGCTGTCAAAAGGCCTGTAGTCGCGACTGAAATCGGGGGCATACCCGAAGCGGTCATTAAAGGAAAAACTGGCCTCCTTGTTCCTCCAGGAGACTCAGACGCGCTTGCCACAGCCATCATCGAACTCCTACAGGACCCGAAAAAGGCCAAAGAAATGGGAGAAAAGGGTCGAGCCAGGGTTATGGAAAGATTCACAAAGACAAAAATGCTTTCAGAGATACAGAATGTGTATCAATCCTTGATAAGCCGCAGAGAATGAAAAAGGGATGAAACAGCATAATATCCTGTTCACCTCTCTGTCCGGCCAGATGCTCGGAGGGGGCCAGAGGAGTCTTCTCCTGCTCTTAGAGAGATTGGACAGAAAAAAATTCATGCCCTTCCTGGCCTGCCCATCCGGAGGAGATTTTATCGGAAAAGCTAAAAAGTTAGATGTTGAGACAACACTCATCAAAATGCAAAGAATAAAGAGCGTGAATGTCTTTTCGACTGCTGCAACTGTTTTCAAATTCAAAAAACTCATTAAAAAGAAAAACATCGATCTCATCCATACCGATTCTCCCCGTCAGGCTTTTTATGCGGGCAGAGCAGCGAGAGTCACTGGGACGCCTCTCATCTGGCATGTGCGCGTCAGCACACCGGAGAAGAGATCATTTGAAAAGTATCTTTTTAATCATGCCCACAAAGTTATTGCTGTATCCAAAGCAGCCAGTCAAAGATTCGATGGATTCGCGCTCGCTCAAGAAAAGGTTGTGGTCATCCATAACGGCGTGGATTTAACTGAATTCGTCCATCAGCACCCAGACAGGAGAGTGAAAGAAGAGTTCAACATACAAATAGGTGAAATTCTCGTCGGAACATTGGGCCAACTGATCCCAGGAAAAGGTCAAGAGGTTTTGCTGAAAGCAGCGAGCCTGGTTTTGAAACAGATCCCTAAGGTTAAATTCATGATTGTCGGGGATGGAAATCGCGCGCACAGAGAAAAACTGGAGGAGTTGAGCAAAAATTTGGGCTTGTCCGGAATAATCGTCTTCACTGGCTTCCGGGAAGACATCCCTCGAATAATGAACACTCTCGATATCGTTGTCCTTCCCTCCACGACTCACTTGGAAGGGCTTTCCCGTGTCATCATTGAAGCCATGGCATTATCCAAGCCAGTGATCGCCACCAACTCAGGAGGAAATCCCGAGGCAGTCGAAGATGGAGCCACCGGGTTGCTGGTTCCTCCTGAAGATCCCAGCAGACTGGCAGAATCCATCCTGACACTCATCAGGGATAAGACGAAAAGAAACCAGATGGGAAAAGCGGGGAGAAAACGGGCAGAAAAGCTGTTCAACATTGAAAAGAATGTTTTCCGAATTGAAAAAGTGTATGAGGAGCTTCTGTGCCAAAAACAGTAGACTGCAATTTCTGCGGACAGAACAGTACAGAAATAGTCCAGAAGGCTGAAGACCCTTTTCAAGTCGTGAAATGCAAAACATGCGGGCTTGTCTTCACTCGACCCCAGCCAGATAAAGGATTGATCGAGGAACACTACCAGGAAGATTATTATAAAGAATGGCTCGAAAAACAGATGAAGAGAAGGATTCCGATGTGGAAAAAGAGGCTCAAAGAACTCCTGAAGTATAAAAAGAGCGGACGGCTGCTGGATGTGGGTTTCGGGTCAGGAACCTTCCTGAGACTCGCAAAAGAAAACGGGTTCGAAGTGAACGGAACTGAGATTTCAGAATATGCCTGCCGATATGTGAAGAACCACTATGGAATCGACACTTTTAGAGGAGATCTGGAGGAGGCACGTTTTCCTTCAACCAGTTTCGATGTTGTGACTCTCTGGCATGCCCTGGAACATCTACCCAACCCCAGGTCAACATTAAATGAAATTCACAGGATACTCAAAAAGGACGGTGTATTGGTCGTAGCTGTTCCGAATCTGAACAATTTCATAACCCGAATCCTGTATTTTCTGGCAAAGGGGAAAAAATTAAAGCTGTTTTCAATAAATGCCAAGGAGCTGCATTTATGGCACTTCTCTCCTCACTCTCTATCCCGCTTGCTTCAGGAGACAGGCTATGGAGTCATGAACATAAAATTGGATTTAGCCCAGATTGAATTCCCAAAAAAAATTGTCGATTTTCTTACGCTTCTTGTTCATTCATTGACCCGGAAGAACTTCGGAGAGGCATTTAAAATCTATGCAAGCAAATTATAAGAGAAAGATCACGCGATGAGAAAAATCCGAAGCGCCATTAAACGCCTGTACCTCGCCCTCAGGTCCTTCAAATTCTTCTTCTTCTCTGCCTTGACATCTTTTATGCGAAGGAAACAATTCAATAAAGAATCGACACGGAGTGTCTTTGTCATTTCCCTCAAAAGAGTGGGAGATGCTGTTCTTTCCATTCCCGCGTTCCGAGCAATCAAAGAAAACCTTCCGAAGAGCCAGGTGACTGTTTTTGCCGATTCGTACATTAAAGATATTCTGGACAGAATTTCCTACATAGATTCTGTTGTTCCTTACTCAAAAAGATCAACATTTTTAAAGAAGGCAAAATTAGTCCGAAAGCTCTCGTACAATTCTTTTGACCTGGCAGTGGATTTAACCTGTGATTACACCTTTGAAGGGGCATTATGGACTTGGCTGAGCAGAGCCAAGTACAGGGTGGGATACAATATCTGGAAGCGTGGTTTTCTGTTCAACCTGCCAGTCAAGCACGAAAAAGGGCCTGTTCATGCCATTGATGAGATATCAGATATAGTCAAGAGTATCGGACTGGAAACCAAGGATAAAACCCTTAAAATAAATCCTTCCAATGAAGCGAGAGATACAGTTAAAAAATTCTTGCGGGAAAAAGGCGTCAAAGACAGAGGACTAATCATAGGCATTCATCCGGGAGGCTACTATCCCACACAGAGGTGGTTGAGTGAGCGGTTTGCAGAAGTCGCAGATCATCTGGCAGAAAAACACAGCGCTCACATCGTTCTCATCGGAGGATCGAATGAAGAGGGAATAATCAACCAGATAAAGATACACATGACCCATCCATCCATAGTTTTCCTCAACCAGCCCTTGGGAGACCTCCTGGCTCTTCTTCAATCCTGTCACCTGTTAATCTGCAACAATTCCGGCCCGCTCCATATGGCGACTGCCTTGGGCACTCCGACTGTATCCACCATGGGTCCGACAATCCCGGAGAGATGGTGGCCTCAAGGTGAAGGCCATATAGTCCTGCGCAAGGACCTTCCCTGCATGCCCTGCAATGAAGGACGCTGCAGGCTCAAAACTCTTGACTGCATGAAATTGATCACAGTCGAGAACATGATCGAAGCCGTGGAAATTCAAATATCTAAGGTAAAAAAAACAGAAAAGTAAAAGAATGAAACACATCGACCTCTCCCGAGTCAAGAAAATTCTGATCATCATGATGGGTGGAATCGGCAACATGATTTTTCTCACACCTGCCTTGAAAGCCCTACAGAAGGCTCTCCCCTCCTCCACTCTCTCTTTTCTACTGGGTCCCTATGGAGCCGAAAAGGTCGTAGAGGGAAGCCATTATATTGATCAGAAGATCATAGTCGAACCGGATAAATTCACAGGCCTGTCAGTGAATATAAAGCTTATCCGACATCTCAAGAAGCAGGATTTCAACCTCAGCATCACCTCAACCGGGACGAATCCTTTGAAGAGCGGCCTCATCTGCGCCCTTGCGGGAATCGAATACAGGCTTGGAGAAAACATTCGCGGAATGGGCCTTTTCTACAACCTGAAAGTCTCGTTTGACAGAAACCGTCATGAAGTAGAGAGCAATATTCAACTGATCCAAAGATTGGGAATAGAAGCGGACGACAGGAATCTATTCATCCAGAAATCAGAAGAAGATAAAAACTCTGCTCAAAAATACTTCACGCAACACAATCTTGAAGGAAAACTGGTTGTGGGCATGCACCCCGGCTCTGGCATTCATCAGGCCGGCTTCAAAAGATGGCCCAAAGAGAGATTTTCTCAACTGGCTGATAAGCTCATAAACGACTTTGGCGCCTCAGTAATACTTTTCGGAGGAACCGAAGAAACTGAACTGGCTAATGAAATGAAGGATATGATGCAGTCTCCTCCTCTCATCATGACCGGCAAAACAACTCTGGCCGAAACCGCAGCATTGATAGAAAAATGCAGGTTGTTCTTCAGCAACGACAGCGGGCTCCTGCATGTGGCCTGTGCAGTGAGCACTCCGGCCATAGGCCTTTTTGGGCCCACGAGCCCAAAAAGGACAGGACCTTATTCTGGCTCTTCATCTGTGATCAGGAAAGACCTGGCCTGCAGCCCCTGTTATTTCGGGAAACCCGTTCGCTGCGATCATTTCGAGTGCTTGAATTTAATCACGGTCGACGATGCGATACAGGAAGCTAAAAAACGGCTGGAAAAACATGCCTGATAAAATCAAGGTGCTTCACATCATCACCCGCCTGGATAAAGGCGGGTCCGCAGAAAACACATTCCTGACCGTAAAAGGACTGGATAAAGAAAAGTATGATGTGACCTTAATGAGCGGGCCAGTGGATGATCCCAGCCAGGAGAGAAGAAAACAGGTCGAAGATTCCGGAGTTCGATACATCCATATCTCTAAACTCGTGAGAAACATCAACGTGCTGTATGATTCGATTGCCCTGTTCAAAATATCCCGGTTTTTAGCGAAGGGAAAATTTGATATCGTCCATACTCACACTTCAAAGGCGGGTCTTCTCGGCAGATTCGCCGCTAAACTCGCAGGATCCCCCCGTATAGTCCACACTTCACACGGCCATGTCTTTTTTGGCTACTTCGGTCCTTTGAAAACAAAAATATTTATTCTTCTTGAAAAGCTTGCTGCCCGGATAGCGGATAAAATCGTAACCCTCACTTCCAGAGAGAAATCAGACTATATCTCCCACAAAATTGCAGGAGAAGAAAAATTTGTGATTATCCACAGCGGAATCGAGCTGAGTAAATACCAGGAATTGTCTCAGGATGAAAAAATAAAACTCAAAAAAGAAATTGGGCTGCCCGAGAATTCATTCGTTGTGGGGACAGTCGGAAGGCTTGTTCCTGTCAAAGCTCCTGAATTATTGATCAAGGCTTCCCAGCCCATATTTACTCAATATCCTGACACTTATTTTGTATTCGCAGGAGATGGCCCTCTTAAAGAGGGTCTACACACCGCAGCAAAAGAGATCGGTGGAGAAAAAAATATTGTATTCCTGGGTTGGAGGGATGATGCCCATCGAATTCTCTCCATTTTCGATGTATTCTGTCTTCCCTCTTTAAACGAAGGAATGGGGAGAGTGCTTGCTGAAGCCATGGCTCATGGAATACCGATCGTAGCCAGCGAAGTGGGTGGCATCCCAGATCTGGTCATCCATGAGAAGAACGGCTTTCTTGTTCCTCCACAAGATCCAGAGGAACTGGCCAAATGCATTCAGATTCTGATCGCAGATGAGGAAAAGAGAAAAAAGATGGGAGATGAAGGAAAAAAGATGGTTTCAAGATTCAGCAGTGACAATATGGTCAAAAAAATCGCTGATATGTATGAAGAATTACTATCACAAAAATAAGCTCGAGTATAACCCATATTCTTCGAATCATTGAACAGGGAAATCACACCTTCTAGATTTTAACTCTTCGCTGTAAAAATTATCAAAAGTGAAGTTAAAGGAATGAGATGTATTATCGAGGAATGAGACTACATGTCTTTGGCGGAATTGCGGCCTGTACGCATCAGAATGACGATGATGGCGAAGATAATAACTCCCTGGAGAATCTCTAAGAAAATCACGAGATCCCCGGTTGCCCGCAGGAGAATGCCAGTTATTCCCAGGCAAGCTGCGATCAAATAGATAAAAAGAACAGCTTGAGGCTCAGTCAATCCCAGCGCAACCAAGCGGTGGTGAAGATGGTCCTTTCCCGTGTATTCGATCCACTCCTTGAGATTTTTCACAAGTCCTCTGTATATTCTGGATAAGGAGATGTACACCAGATCAAAGATGAATACGCTTAAGATCAACAGGGGCAAACTCAACGCCACTTTGGGATTGTCCTGAGCCCAACCACCCATGACCGCTATCCCTGCCACAGTGAACCCTAAAAACATGCTCCCAGCATCTCCCAGAAATATGGAAGCGGGCTTAAAATTGAATATCAGGAAGGCCAGGCAGCTCCCAGCCAGCGTTATGGTTAAATAGGCTAAATAAGGCTGATCGGTCAACATGCCCACGACAAAAAAAGATAACGAACAAATCGCGATCGAGCCTGCGGCCAGACCGTCCATCCCATCGAAAAAATTCACTGCGTTGGTGATACCCACAATCCAGAGTAGCGTCAGGAGTATTTCTCCCCCTATCCCCCACCAGTTGTTCGGCAAGAAGCTCAACCGGACTCCATACAGTATAAGAATCCCTGTAGCCAGAACCTGTGCCATCAGCTTCCATGTTGCTGGCAGTTTTTTTACATCATCGATCAGTCCGACTAATAAAATAAGCGTGCCGCCAAGAATGACCCCTTTCAGCCCAGTAGAGAAGCTGAAATTCAAAAAGATAGTCACCACATAGGAGATATAGATGGCCAGACCTCCCAGAAGAGGAATGGGCATCTCATGAATCTTCCTCGCTTCAGGATGGTCCAGTATTTTGAGCTTTGTCGCAATCCGCCTGAAAACAAAAGTCAAGACAAAGGCAAAAAGAAAAGAAAAAACCAGGAGGAATAGCCACCTGAAAGGAATCCCATCCAGGGACATATGAAGGCTATCCAGGATATTTCTCATACTTCAGGCAATATCCTAAAATATTTCTCTGACAACAGCAATGATTTTTTCAATCTCTTCTTCTTTGAGAGACGGATACAACGGGATCGAGACTGTTTTCTGCCAGGCTTCCATCGTATGAGAGAAACCAGATAGGCTCAAACAGACATGGAGGGGAACAAAAACCGGCCGCTGGCACATGACACCTTTCTTCTGCAGTCTCTCAAGGAAGAGAGAGGCATCATCCTCTGTTTTAACCACAAACCGGTAATAGATATGCTCTCTTCCTTTTTTCCTGACAGGCAGCAAGAAACCGCAACCCTTAAATTCGCTAAAATACTGATCTGCGATCATCCTCCGTTTATCCAAAAATTCTTCCAGATGAGAAAGCTGGTTTAATCCAAGAGCAGCCTGGAAATCCGTCATCTTGTAATTGAAGCGTACCGCGTAATCATCTTTACTGTCGTATTCTCTCAGGTCTCTAACTCTGGAAACAAGCTCTTCTGAATCACTGACAACCATACCGCCCTCGCCGGTCGTGAGCACTTTGGTGGAGTAAAACGAAAACACAGAGAGAATCCCGAAACTCCCAGCCTTCTGTCCTTTATAATCCGAACCAACGGCCTGCGCGCAATCCTCAATAATCGGAATCCCGAGTTCGGACAATTTCTCTATTTCTGCCGGACAGCCAAACATATGGGGAACAATGACTGCCTTTGTATGCTTTGTGACTGCTTTCCTCACAGAATCTACTGATATGTTGTAGGTCTCTGGGTCGATATCTACGACAACAGGATTCGCTCTGGTGTACAGGACTGCATTGAGGACTGCCGTGCAGACAAATGAGGGCACGATGACTTCATCTTTATCTTTCACTCCGAGCGCCAGAAGGGCTAAATGGAGAGCCGCTGTGCCCGAACTTGTTGCAGCTGCATCTTTTTTGCCGATGTAGCTAGAGAACTGTTTCTCGAATTCATGGACTTTGGGTCCTTGAGCGATCTGGCCAGATTCAAGAACAGAGGATACAGCATGACTATCCGGGTCAGTCAATGTCGGCCGGGAGTGTGGAATAATATGATCAGACATCGCGTAAAAACCTGAACGCTTTGAATCCTTCGGCATACTTGACCTTTCCTTGAAAACCGCGGAAATTGGCTGCCGCTTTAACACTTTCCACCATATCCAATTTGGTGGGGTAGGTCTTGCCCACTTGAGAGGAATAAACCTGGATCAATTTTTGTTTTTCTTCCAACACATCCTGGATATCCACAAATATATCCGGCTCAAAATTAATGGATGTGTAATCCTCGTAAAACAGCACTCTTTTCACATACCGGGTCGCAGCCAGAGTGCACTCTGCTAAGGTCCGGTGATCCTGGTGGATATCTTCGATGTAATTCACGTATACTTCATCTGGCTTGACTTCTTTGATGACGTCATCGATCTTCGTGATGATGATCCTTTCATTGGGAAGTTCTGTATCCACGCATCCTCCCCAGAAGATTTTCTTGACTCCCAGTAATTTCATCGCCTCTTCCTGCTCTTTCTCTCGTATTCCCGCTTCTCCGCCAAATTCGCCTTTGGTTAAGACCATAAAATAAAGATCTATTTCCTTCCTGGCATATTTAAGAAAAGTGCCGCCACAACCGTATTCGATATCATCGGGATGAGCTCCTAATGCTAAAATATTCACATCATTCTCCTTTTTTTAAGATTGAAAGGCTATCCGGACCACAGTTGAATAATAAATCAATGACGGATAGAAAAGGCTCAAAATCCCCGTAAAGCTGTTTATAAGGGGGATGGTGATAATCTTGGAATATAACCTGAATGCCCCCCTCTTCAAATAGCTCTGTTTCCAGGTATTTTACCCCATCTTTCCCTGAAAGATAGACATCCCCACCAAGTTGTTTACATATGTCGATAAGCCGCTCTGTGCTTCCGTCTCTTGATTCCAACTCTGAAGCCAGGATAAACTTCTTGTCCAACAGTCCCAAAGCTCCTGTCAAATAATGAATCACATGAATGTTGATATCTGCTAAATATGTCCACTCCTGAGTAAAAGCCTGCTCAAAAAAGCCGATGTGGTCCTTAAAAAATGGAGTCTTGGAATAGTGAGTGACCAGCGCGTTCAAATGTTTTCTTCCCCATTGGACTGTATTATTGATCTCCACTTCGGATATTTTCTGTGTAAAGTTGTGGATGACGGGCACAGAAAGCCACTGCCAGCCATCAGATGTTTTGATCCTGTTTCGATTCTGCCATTCATTTTTTTTAAACTGCACATTATCCAAGAATACAAACACGTCACTCTGTTCGATCTTAGAGAAATATCCTAACCAGGGCAGGTATTGAGGCTGATGGATAGAGACAATCATCTGTTCTGTCCTATTCTTATCAGGCCAACCTCTAAAACGCAAATGATTCGAGTGAATCACACTCTACTCAAACTTCGACAGGATGTTTTATGCTACTGGGAATTTCTTGCAGAACGCTGAACGCTTTTGAATACCCAATACAGATACCCATCCATTAAGGAAGGATGATTAGAGGAGGCTGTCATCTATAGCTTTTTCAATGTGCAAAACAGGAGATGCCGCGAGGTCAATTCTTTTGGGTTCTTCCGGAGGTTTCCCATCTGAGTCAAAAAATATCTCGATAACAGGACGTAATGGCTGATCATCATGTGCTTGGGCAACTCGACCGATCTCATTATTGTTTAAAAGCACAAAACTTCCCAGGGGATAAGGAGTGATAAACTTTAAAAACTTTTTGACCAACCGAGTCTCGAATGTACTTTTCGCTTCCTGGACAACCTTTCTGACTCCATCATAAGGAATGACTTTGTCTCTGCGATAGGGCCGGGGATGTGTCATGGTTTCATAGGCTTCAACTATGGCAACAATTTTGGCAGATTCGGAAATCTCTGATCCTTTCCTCCCTTCTGGATAGCCTGTTCCATCTATTTTCTCATGGTGTTGATAGACAACCTCCTGGACAGATTCGGGCAAATCGCTGATATTTGTCAGAAGGTCCAGACCATATGAAGTGTGTTTCTGGAACTGTCGAAACTCCTCTTTGTTTAATTCTCCGGGTTTTTTAATTAATGCCTCTGGAACTTTCATGAAGCCAAGGTCATGGAGCAAAGAAGAAACACATAAATTCAACAGCTGTTTCTCGCTGTCCTCAAGAGCCACTCCGATCCCCCCAGCCAATATAGCCACATTAATGGAATGGGAGTAAAGATAATCATCTGTCTCGCCTAAAAAGCCAAAAATGTTTATGAATGAGACTAACGTATTTTTATCAACTCGGAGGTGATAAACTATTTTTTCTGCGATATTGAAAACTCTCTCTCCCGGGATCTTAGTTCCTTTTAAAACATCATCCATGAGTTCCCTGAGGTCGACGATCGCACTCTCGTATATTTTTTTTGTCTCATGTATATCGATTGAAGCTTCTTTCGCTTTAGCCGCTTCTGACATCAGACCTGGTTTATCTTTGGCCTGAGTTTCAGACTCTTTAGCCTTTCTCAAAACATCAGATAATTTAACCATAGGATCAATGGTCCAATCCGGAAATAGCCTTTCTCACCAGATCTTCTTTTACTCCTTTGGCTTTTTTAGTGAATCCCAACAGCAAACACATATCGCAGATCGTGTTGATCTCACGCGGAACTCCTCCTGAATTCTGCCAGATTATATTATAGACATTATTCGCAAAAATAGTATTCTTTGCTCCTGCAATCTCTAATCTGTGGAGAATATATTCTTTAGAATCTTTGCTGCTCAAAGGATTCAGATGATATCTTATGGCTAACCTCTGTTTAAACTGTTTGTATTTATCAATCATATCGCGGAGTTCTGGCTGCCCCATGATAATAAGAGTCAGCAAGAACCGGTCATTCAACTGAAAATTGAGCAGCAGTCTTAACTCTTCTAAACTCCTTATGTCTTTGATCGACTGCCCCTCATCCACGATGATAACCGTGTCCTTGCTACTTCTCATATTCTGATAAAGCCGATCATTCAGCTCCATTAACAGCTGTGTCTTTGGCCAAGTGGGAGAGCTCTTTATGCCCAATTGATTGCAAATTTCTCTTAAAATTTCTGTAGGGCTCAATAAAGGATTGGTCACAAGTGCAACATCGTATTTTTCCTGGGGCAGCATCTCAAAAAGGCGCCGGCTTATGAGTGTCTTCCCGCAGCCATAATCGCCTGTCAACAGTGCGGCTCCTTTGCGCTCCTCGATCGCATAGGTCATCCGAGTCACAGCCTCCAGATGTTCATGGGAAGAGTAAAGAAATTTCGGGTCCGGAGTATTCTCGAATGGCTTCTCTTTTAAACCCCAGTAGGCTTCGTACATTCCTTTCTTTTGGAAAAAAATTCTCCGC
>DAOVAM010000195.1 GCA_030671065.1 Candidatus Aminicenantota bacterium | reverse complement strand
AGCCTTTGAAAAAGCCTGGAAAAGCGATCCACTCTCAAATTTTGGCAGTGTTGACGTTTTTAATCATGAGATCACCGAACAACTGGCTCAACTTATTGTTGAAAAAGGCAGGAATATTGAAGTTGTTTATGCTCCGGATTTCAGCTCTGAGGCTCTTGAGGTTTTGGCAACAAGAAAATCCTTGAGAGTCGTGAGGATGGGTGCCCCTCTGGATGAAGAGGCTGTAGATAATGGATTGGAATTTAAAAGAGTGGCTGGCGGAATTCTGGTTCAAAAAAGGTTTGATTCAAAGATCACATCGCCGGATTCCATAGATGTTGTCTCGGAAAGACAGCCCACTCCAAATGAGATTAACGCCGCAATTTTTAACTGGAACATTGCTTGCTTTACTCGTTCCAATGCTGTTGTCATCGGAAAAAGTGATAAAGTCCATGGGATCGGTTCGGGCCAGCGGAGCCGAGTCGATGCAGCAGAAGACGCTATTCGGTTTTCAAGGCGAGGCTATGGACCTGAAGAATGCGTCATGGCCTCTGATGCGTTCATGCCTTTTTCAGATGTCGTGGAACTCGCAGCAAAGAATGGAATAAGCGCAATTATCTACCCTCTCGGATCGATCAAAGATCAGGAGGTCATCGATAAAGCCAATGAACACAATCTGGCCATGATCATAACCAGAAAACCTGGAGAAGCGGACAGCGAACGTTGTTTCCTGCATAGATAGAAATCCAGAAACCTGCTTGCAGTGTGCACAGAATAGAACAGACTCAGAAGAGAAGGTGAGGAGAAGGACAAGATTCAACATATTTTGCCTGAAACTTTCTAAGAACTTGACTTTAAAAGGCAAAGGATTATAATAAAAGACTTTTTACGAGTCAAAAAAAAGAGATAAAATCTACATTTTCGGAAGGGATATATTTTAATAATAATTTATAAATATTTCATAAGTTTTCATCAAAAGGAGAAATAAAATGAAAGAAGTGACTGTGGAAGAGTTGTTGGCCAAAGCGGAACAACCCTCCAAGGACGCTATGCGGCTTCATCCTTTTTACAGAGGTAAAATCGAAGTTATCCCAAAGTGCAGGATCAGGAATTTCGAAGACTTCGCCATCTGGTACACTCCAGGCGTAGCCGCTCCGTGCAAGGAAATTCATGCCGACATTGAAAAAGTTTACGAAATGACAAACAAGTGGAATTTCGTGGCTGTGGTCTCGGATGGATCCAGAGTTTTGGGACTGGGTGACATCGGTCCTGAAGCAGGACTGCCTGTCATGGAAGGAAAGGCCCTCCTGTATAAGTACTTGGGAGGAGTTGATGCTTTTCCGCTCTGTCTGGATACAAACGAGCCAGAGGAAATTATACAGGCTGTCAAGTGGCTCCAGCCGACTTTTGGAGGAATAAATCTCGAAGACATATCACATCCGAAATGTTTTCATATCTTGGATACTCTGAGAAAAGAGATGGAGATTCCAGTCTGGCACGATGACCAGCAGGGAACAGCCTGTGTCACAGTGGCCGGCCTCCTGAATGCCGTCAAGATCGTTGGGAAGAAAATGGGAGATATCAAAATCTCGTTGATCGGTGCTGGTGCGGCCAATATTGCCATTGCGCGGCTCATAACCAAAGCTGGCGTCAAGCCTGAGAATATAATTGCAGTTGATTCCAAAGGGATCCTTCATAAAGACCGGGGAGACAGGGAAACATTAAAGACAAAATACAAGGAAAAATGGCACATCTGTGAGACGACAAATCCCAAGAGTGTGAAAGGGGATATTAAAGAATCCATGGCGGGCGCGGATGTTGTTATTTCTGCCTCAAAGCCTGGCCCTGGGGTGATCAAGAAGGAATGGATCGAAGGAATGGCCGATGATTCCATCGTGTTTGCAGAAGCGAATCCAGTTCCTGAGATATGGCCATGGGAAGCCAAAGAAGCAGGGGCTCGAATCGTAGCTACAGGACGTTCGGATTTTCCCAATCAAGTTAACAATTCACTCGGATTCCCTGGTATTTTCAGAGGAGCACTCGATATAAGAGCCACAAAGATAACTGACGAAATGTGCATCGAAGCAGCCAAGGAATTAGCGAAAGTGGCTGAAGACAATGGGATCAATGAGGATTACATCATCCCAAACATGGACGAATGGGAGGTTTTTCCAAGAGAGGCTGTTGCGGTTGGAACGAAAGGAATAGAACAAGGGGTGGCAAGGATAAAAGCGCCCGCAGAGGAGAGGTTCAAACTCGCTGAAAGTATAATCAAGAAGACACGAGATGAAATCCAGCTTTTAATGAAAGAAAAGTTCATTGTTGACCCAGATAAATAATAAGAAAACGATAGAATAGAGAAGTTCTGCTAAACAAGATAACAGAGAAAAAAACAAGCATTTAAACCTGAGGAAGCATCTCCAAATCCTAGATAATAAGGTGTGCTCTAGATAAGGCTGAGTGCATCGAAAACACGCAGGCTTTGCCCCAGCAAAATACTAAATAAATCTTAATTTATAGATAAATAATACTTGACAAAATAACACTCATGTTTTATATTGTATATAGACTAAGATAGGAGGAATAATATGGCTAAAACAATAGGTATTGATTTAGGAACGACAAACTCAGTTGTTGCTGTTGTTGAAGGAGACAAACCGATCATCATCCCTAATGAGGAAGGAGGTCGAACAACTCCTTCGGTCGTCGCGTTCAATGAGAAAGGAGAGCGCCTAGTGGGGCAGGTTGCGAAAAGGCAACGCGTCACTAATCCTGAAAACACAGTCTATTCTATAAAAAGATTCATGGGGCGCCGTTACAAGGAAGTCCCTGCGGAGATCAAACAGGTACCGTTCAAAGTGACTCAAATCTCAAATGGAGATGTGAGGGTAGAAGCTCTTAGAAAAAAATATGCGCCTCCAGAAATTTCTGCCATAATTCTACAAAAACTGAAAAAGGCCGCAGAAGATCATCTGGGAGAAAAGGTCGAGAAAGCCGTTATCACTGTTCCTGCGTATTTCAATGATAGCCAGAGAAAAGCCACCAAAGATGCTGGTGTGATAGCTGGTTTAGAAGTTGAACGGATCATCAATGAGCCCACGGCTGCAGCATTATCATACGGAATGGACAAGAAAAAAGATGAGACGATAGCTGTCTATGATTTCGGAGGAGGAACCTTTGATATTTCCATCTTGGAAGTCGGTGAGGGCGTTATCGAAGTCAAATCTACAAACGGAGATACTCATTTGGGCGGTGACGACATTGATCAGCTCGTACAGAACTGGCTTGTCTCAGAGTTCAAAAAAGAATCCGGAGTAGACCTTTCAAAGGACAAAATGGCGCTTCAGAGACTCAAAGAAGCCGCGGAGAAGGCAAAAATGGAACTCTCCACCACGATGGAGACAGAGCTCAACCTTCCTTTTGTCACAGCTGATGCATCCGGTCCGAAGCACCTTCTGATGAAACTCACCAGAGCTAAACTGGAGCAGCTCATGAGCGACATCATCCAGAGGACTGTCGAACCGTGCAAACAGGCTCTGAAAGATGCCAATCTGAAGGCCGAGAACATCGATGAAGTCATTCTTGTCGGAGGATCGACCCGAATTCCAAAGGTCCAGCAAGTGGTTAAAGAGCTTTTCGGGAAAGAACCCCATAAAGGTGTCAATCCTGATGAGGTAGTGGCTGCAGGAGCGGCTATCCAGGGTGCTGTTTTGACTGGAGATGTCAAAGATGTCCTTCTCCTGGATGTGACTCCTTTGACTCTGGGAATCGAGACTCTTGGGGCAGTTTTCACAAGGATGATTCCCCGAAATACGACAATCCCGACAAAGAAAACAGAGGTTTTTTCTACAGCTGCAGATAACCAACCCAGTGTAGAAATTCATATTCTTCAAGGGGAAAGAGAAATGGCTGCAGCGAACAGAACGCTCGGACGGTTTCATCTAGACGGAATCCCACCGGCTCCAAGAGGCATTCCCAAGATCGAAGTGACCTTTGACATAGATGCCAACGGGATCCTTCATGTCTCTGCCAAGGACATGGGAACTGGGAAGCAGCAGGCGATCACGATCACCGGACACAGCGGACTGGATGATGCAGAAATTGATAATATGGTTAAAGATGCAGATACCCACTCAGAAGAGGATAAAAAGAGGAGAGAAGTCATCGATGCCAAGAACCAGGCTGATCAGATGGTTTATAATTTAGAAAAGCTGATGAGAGAGAACAAGGATAAGATTCCTGAGGACGAAGCTACAAAAATTCAGACAGAGATCGAAAACACCAAGAAGGCCATCGAGAGTGAAGATGCTGAGCAAATAAAGACGGCTCTGGAAGCTCTTTCTCAGGCATCCCACAAGTTATCAGAGATGCTGTACCAGAAGGCTTCACAGCAGCAGGCTCAGCAGGGTGAGCAGAGTGCAGCCGGCGACCAGCCTGTGGATCAGGAACCATCCCAGGATTCATCCGAAGAAGAAGTGATTGACGCAGAAGTTGTAGATGATGAGAAAAAGAAGTAAACTGTATTAACACGGATTGTTCAAAAATATTTCAATCTCATCGCTGTTGCGTGAGCGGATAGGTCAGGGATGGACAAAGACTATTATAAGATACTCGGTGTTGAC
>DAOVAM010000168.1 GCA_030671065.1 Candidatus Aminicenantota bacterium | reverse complement strand
CATGGGACAGTGGAGGAATGGCTTTATCCGGATGGAATGATCAATACGGGCCATACCAAGAATCCTGTTCCTTTTATCCTCGCGGATTTTTCATCCGATGATCCAGAGACCTTTGGTTTGAATCAGGGTGGGGAACTTGCTGATATCGCTCCAACACTCCTGGATCTGCTGGATGTGGAGAAACCTGCTGAGATGACGGGAGAAAGTTTGCTCCAGTGTTCTTCAACGAAAGAACAAGCGGAAAGAAGAGTGCTTCTCCTCATCCTTGATGGGTGGGGGATGAGAGAGGAGAAGGAAGGGAATCTTATCGCAGAGGCCAAGACTCCAAACTTTGACAGATTGTGGTCTCAGTTCCCCGGTGTTTTGCTCAAAGCTTCCGGAGATGCGGTGGGTATGCCCGCTCAGACTGTGGGCAATTCTGAGGCCGGTCATCTCCACATTGGGGCTGGAAGACGGGTTTTTCTCGATAGAGTGAAGATCGATAAAGCTGTTGAAGACGGAAGTTTTTACAGTAACCCGGAATTTCTCTGGGCGATGGAAGGAGCCAAAAGAGATCAGAAGGCCCTCCATTTCCTGGGGATAGTTTCCTTTTACAGTTCCCACGGCACTATTGATCATCTTTTTGCCTTGCTTCGTATGGCTAAAAAGTTTGAAGTGGGGCGTGTTTTCATCCATTCTTTGATCGGACGAAGAGGAGAGAAACCCGAGAGCGGGGCTGTTTATATCACGAAAGTTCAAGATATGTGTCACTCTCTGTCTCTGGGTCAAGTTGTGACTGTGATGGGGCGATTCTGGGCCTTGGACAGAGAAGAGAACTGGGACCGAGTGGAAAAGGCTTACCGGGCCATGGTTTACGGAGACGGAACGCATGTTCCTGTACAGGGTAGCGGAGTATGATAGAATAGAAAACTAAATTTCGGAAACTTTTCTTTTGTAAAAATCGTATTTTAATAAAAGAGTTTTATATAAGAGAGAACGAATGAGTATCGAAGTTAAGGATATTTACTTTAGTTACGGGAAGATCAAGGCTCTTGATGGTGTGAGCCTTAACTTGGACCAAGGAGCCATCGGTCTTCTCGGCCCCAATGGCGCCGGAAAAAGCACACTGATTCGTATAATGCTTGGGTTTCTCTCTCTCACTCGAGGCGAGGGCCGCATTCTCGATTATGATATCAAAGCGCAGCAGGATGAGATACGCCGCTATGTGGGCTACATGCCTGAGGATGACTGCTTTATTCCTGAGCTGGATGCCGTTTCTTTCACTTCCTATTTGGGTGAGCTATCAGGAATGCCCCGACAGGAAGCCATGAAACGCGCTCATGAGGTCCTGTATTATGTGGGTCTTGAGGAGAGCCGATACCGGAAAGTGGAAACCTATTCCGGAGGGATGAAGCAGAGGCTCAAGCTGGCACAGGCACTCGTTCATGACCCGAAGCTCATGTTTCTCGATGAGCCGACGAGCAGCCTGGATCCACAGGGAAGAACAGAAATCCTGGAACTGATAATGGATATCTCCTCTAAAAAAGATATCCAGGTCTTGATCTCATCTCATATCCTCCCTGATATCGAGCTGACCTGCAGCTATGTTGTGATTCTGAATAAGGGGAAAGTGGCTGCTGAGGGCGATATTTCCAAGCTTAAAGAAATTCGTGATCTTTATGAGATCAAGGTGAAGGGTGAAGCCCAAGGATTTCTCAATAAATTGAAAGAGAAAAAATGCAGAGTGGAAGAGACAGAAGATGGAATCCTGAAAGTCTATACGCCTTCAGATTATAACAGGCAGGAATTTTTTAGGATCGCTGCTGAAGAAAACGTCCAATTGAGACATTTTGTCAAAAGCCAGTCTTCGCTTGAGGACCTGTTTGCCGATGCTGTGGGAGTGGATTGATGACGATCAAAGAAAAAGGATATGCGCACTGGGACGGAGAATTCCTCGATAAGAAATTTCCCTGGTGGCCGATCGCCCGATACGGCATAAAATTAACCTTCAGGAAGAAATTTTTTAAGCTGTTTTTTGCCGGGAGTCTTGTTCCTGCTGTCATCTTCCTTGCAGGAATTTATGTCTCAGAGAGGCTGGAAGATTTCAAATTCATGTTTCAAGAATCCGTACCTTTTCTTCAGATCAATCCCGCGTATTTCGAGACGTATTTATCCGAAGGCTTTATGCTTTTTATTTTGATTGTGATATTGATCTTTTGCGGTTCAGGACTCATATCAGATGACCTCAAACACAATTCTCTGCAGTTGTACTTCGCTCGGCCTTTGAAGAAAAAAGATTATTTCTTAGGGAAAACCGCTGTTATCGTCTTTTTCTTGTTCATACTCACCCTCATACCTGGCCTGGTGTTTTTTATTATGAAACTGATTTTTGCAGGGAGTTTTAAATTCTTTCTCACCTACCCCTGGCTCCCGCTTTCAATCATTGGCTATTCAATATTGGTGACTGCATTTTTTTCTTTCTACACGCTTTTCATCTCATCATTGAGCAAAAACAGGAGGTATGTGGCCATTCTGATTTTTGGCATATATATTTCTTCCGATATCTTCCATGCAATTTTTTATGATAATTTTCACAGCCATTACTTTTCGCTCCTTTCCATCAGGGCCAACATTCAACAGGTGAGCGCTTTTATTTTCAGTGAAAAAACACCTTATCCGATTTCCTGGATCTATTCTTTCCTGGTTTTAACATCCATCTGTGTTCTGGCTGGCTTTATTTTGAAAAAGAAAGTCAAAGGAGTTGAGATCGTCAAATGAAACCAGTAGTCGAGACAGAGCATCTCTCCAAATGGTACGGGAATGTCCTGGGATTGAGTGATGTCTCGCTCCAGATCGAGCCAGGAATAACAGGGATTCTTGGGCCGAACGGCGCAGGAAAATCCACGTTTCTCAAGCTCATATTAGGGCAGCTCAAGCCAAACATAGGAACATGTGCCATCAAAGGTGAAATGATCCGGAACAATTATGCTCTTTTTTCCAACATCGGGTTCTGTCCGGAACAGGATGCTTTCTACGATGAGCTGACAGGCTGGCAGTTCATGATCGGGCTTTTAAAACTCCATCATTTCTCATCTTCCGAGATCGAAATCAGGGCGAGAAAAGCGCTGGAAATCGTCGAATTAATCGAGGATAAAGACAGGATTATTAAATCCTACAGCAGAGGCATGCGACAGAGATTAAAATTTGCTCAAGCCATCGCTCACGACCCAGAGATTATCATCCTTGACGAACCTTTGAACGGATTAGACCCTCTGGGGAGACGGAAAGTGATCCGCCTTATCAAATCCTATAAGGGCGAAGGACGGACAATCCTCGTTTCCAGCCATGTTCTGCCCGAAATAGAGGCCATGACAAAACGGATAATCCTCATCCATCAGGGAAAGATTTTCGCCCAGGGTGATATCCATTACATCAGGGACCTGATCGATACACATCCCCATATTGTTTCCATTAAGTGCAGCGATCCTCGCCAACTGGCTTCAAAATTTATCCAGGAGGATTTTGTTTTGAACGTGAATTTCAGTTCTACAGAAGGTACTCTTTTGGTTAAGACCAACAACAGGGACAAATTCTTCGGCATTCTTCCTTCTCTCTTCGTCAAGTACGACATAGATGTCGAGGAAATCACTTCCCCTGATGACAACTTACAGGCTGTCTTTGATTATTTGGTGGGAAAGTAAGATGGGTCAAGAAAGTAGAGGGCGAGTGTCATTTTTTCTGAATTCTTTGAAGGATGTTTTCACCTTTTTCTTTTCCATGGGAAAGAAATCAAAAAAAATGAAAGTCTTTTTTTTGATAGGTGTTCTGCCTGTCGTGGTCGCTTTGATCATCAAGTTGAATCAATTCTTCTCTAACCGGACACCCATCAGAGGAATTTACATTTTTGACAACATGACAATCGCGATCTATCTCCAGTTCCTCATCCTCATCCTGGCTCTTTTTTACGGGACATCGGTGTGTTCAGAAGAGGTTGAAGGAAAGACGTTGACTTATTTGACCACACGGCCGGTCTCTAAATCGGCAGTTATTATTGGGAAATATGCCGCTTACACGTCCTTGATCATAATCCTGACAAGCATCGGAGTGATTCTCTCCTTTCTCGTCTTGAATGTGAACGACTTGCTGGATTTTTCCCTGTATAAAATTCTATTGAGAGATGTTGCCGTTCTCAGTTTGGGCCTGATGTGCTATACCGCTTTTTTCACCTTTGTCGGGACGATAATGAAAAAGTCGATCCTGTTTGGGCTGGTTTTCAGTTTTGGATGGGAGAATGTGATTCAATACTTTCCCGGCTCCACTCAGCGCTTTGCCATCATTCATTATCTCAAGTCTCTGCTGCCCGTTCCTCAAACTGGACGGTTTTCCTTCCTGATGTTCAGGTTGGAGCCCAGCTCCGCTCTGTTCTCAATATTCATGATCTTCCTGATCACAGGTGTTTTCCTCGGTTTAGCCTGTCTTCTTTTTTCCTGGAAAGAATATATATTCGAAGATTGACATGTAAAAAGGGGCCAGGCCCCTTTTTTGGGGACTGTTGTACTTGCTCATTAATTAATTAACACTTTTATATTGTCATTGCGAGCGGAGCGTGGCAATCCCATTAACATGTCATTGCGAGGAACAAAGTGACGTGGCAATCTCATGCAAATAAATATTACTATTTGATTGTTTTTATGAGATTGCCACGCTGTGCTCGCAATGACGTGCAAAATGCAGTGTTGCATTATTGAGCGAATACACCGGTCCCTTTTTAGGCTGTTGATAGTTTTTATGAATGATTCAGGATTGTAGAACTCAAAAACTTAGAAGAGAGAGTAATTATTACTTCTTATTTTTTCTCTTCTGTCTCTTTTAGAGTGAATTTACTCATAAAATCATTGAAGAAGTCATCGGGGTAGCTGGCAAAGATTCTCACATGGTCGGGTGCGGAGGTGATCTCGATCCTGTCCAAAACCTCTCCAAAATTAAAATCCTGGATCTGGATCATGGCTCCCATGCCCTTTAGTCCAATCAGGCTATCCGCAATTTCCTGATTCTTGACGGGATCACTGCTTCTGAGTTTGATTTCTGCCATGATGGTCCTGTCACTGTAATCAAAAGAGAGGGATACAGCTTGGACGGATTCGACACTGCCTGCCATCGGCATTTCTTCTGC
>DAOVAM010000274.1 GCA_030671065.1 Candidatus Aminicenantota bacterium | reverse complement strand
ATCAGGCCTTCATCGTTCACATGGCCAATCGCCAGGTCTGAGACATTGAAGCCGGTACGGCCAAGGATGCGGTAGCCTTTGATCCGAGGCGGAGTCTTGTCTTCTGATCCCCCTCCGCGTGATCGGCTGTCTGCCTTTTCCCGGGCCCAGCCGCTTTTTGCGGCCACGCCGGCGCCGATCAGTCCAAAAAACGAATTTTTCAGGAAATGCCTGCGGCCCTGGTGCATTTTTTTGCTCATGTTTCCTCCTTTCAACATATTGTCTTCCTGCATTTGCCTTGTCAGGACGGTTGGTCTGTCCTTTGTTCAGATGCTTTTCTGATTGACATTCGCTCTGTTTAAACGTCATGAAATATATTTGGGAATGGAATGAATGTCAATAGGAGAAAGATGACTAATGTGGAGCGCGTTTTATTCCTCGGCTCGCTCTCCTCTTCGAGGAACCATGCCCGCTCGCCTCCGGATGGCTTCCTAACCAGATTGCCTGACTTCCAAAGAAATTGTCACGGAAATAGGGTTGCTTACAGAAGGTCATTGACAAATGCCGGCAACCGAAATAATGTAAAAACTGAGAAAGATCATGGCTGATGACGAAGGTGACGAAGGGGTCGCATCTCAAAATTCGACATTTCAAGGATGTGAGATTAATCTATGTGAATCAATGAGCGGAGTTGGGCAAAGGAAGGCTTTTTGCAAATCTAGATTTGAAAGGGGATTTTCATGAAAAAACGAATCCTGATTCTCGGAGTCGTATTCGCACTCGTTATATCCACGCTTTTTGCCCAGGATGTCGTCCTTTCTTCAGGGACACCTGAAGAAGCGGGGATGTCCAGTGCGATCCTCAAAGAAGGAATTCGGTTTTTTGAAGAGGCGGTCGGGCGGGATGAGCTGCGCGGTGTCGTGCTCCTGGTCGCGCGCAACGGGAAGATCGTGTTCCATGAGGCTATCGGATGGAAAAACAAGGAGAAAGAGATCCGCATGGAAAAGGACACGATGTTCCGGATGGCATCGAACACCAAGCCCGTTATCGCGACCGCTGTCAGTATACTCGTTGAGGGAAAAAAGCTGAATTATAACGAAAACGTCAGGAAATACATCCAGGCATTCGATAACTACCGCTCCGGATTCATTAAGATACACCACCTCCTGACGCATACCAGCGGCTTCCGTATCCGGCCGATTTTCTACAGGCCGTTGATCCCGAAATCAGCGGAACATCCTGACGCTCCCAACCTGCAGCTGGAAGTCGCCCGGTTTGGCGTGACGGGCGCGGACGAAATTCCTGGCACTACCTACAGCTACAGCAACGCCGGGTTCAACACTCTTGGCGCGCTGATCGAGATTGCTTCGAAGCAGCCGCTGGAGGTTTTTCTGGATGAGAGAATATACAAACCTCTCAGCATGAAAGATTGCTATCACCATGAAGTGATTGAGAAGCTTGACGGAAAACTCCAACGCATGTCAGTTGTCTACAGAAAAGGGAAAGAAGCCTGGGTCCCGGCATGGACGCCTGGAGATCCTCCTCAGTATCCGTTTGTCCGCGCCTCGGGCGGGATGATTTCGACCGCCCGGGATTATGCGGTCTTCTGTCAGATGTTCCTCAACGGCGGCATCTACAACGGAAACCGCATTCTGAAGGAAGAGACGGTCAAGCTAATGACTTCGCCGCACACGGCTTCAATCTACACACCGGAAGAGCGGGAAAAACAAGAAAGATTCTACGGGTACGGATGGAGTGTTTCCAAAAATGGAGTGTTCTCGCACGGCGGTTCGGATGGAACTGTCGCGTGGGTGGACCCGGAAAAGAAGCTCATCATATTGATATTCACGCAGACCCGCGGTGGAGGAGAGCTGCGTGCACCGTTTGTCGAGATGGTGAACGCATCTGTCCGTCGATAATCTTCCAAGGACAGGATTGCGGCCTGATTTTCAGATGCGGGCTCTGCATTGACAGATACAAATTTATCATTCCGCTTCTTTGAGTTACTGTTATTCTTTTGCTGATGGAATCTCGAAAAAAATAACATTAGAATCCCCAATCAATTCAGTGCAGCGGTTCGACTCCTTCGTGAACAGAGGAGCTATTATCCCAGCGGGTTTACTCAAAGGAGGATGAGAGTTAATTTTGAGAGAGTCTTGAGGGAATTCCCCCCTGCTCGTTCGCCCGAGAACTTTGCTTTTGCGGCGATGAAATGGTATATTGAAGAGTCTTTTTTTGGGTTTGGGCTTCATACTAATACACTGTTGTAGCGAAGAAGTTTGCTGCAGGAGCCATAGATGGACAGGCAGAGAATAGAGCTGGCATTCAGTAATTTAAAGACAGTGATTTTCTGACTTGATTTTAGGCCGCCGAGTTATTCTCTTCATTCATCATCCGTTTATCGGGCTTAATTATAACTGCAAATGACTGATTGAGAATTGAGTCTATTGTTTACAGGAGTACAGATTGCCAGTAGAAGAATCGTTCTCCTGACAATCATTCAGATTCACAAAAGGAAAAAATTATGCCAAAGCGAATGACATCGAAGTTTCACCGGAAAAGGCAGAATCATGTGTTAGTAACAGTCCTTGGGATAATGATCATCGGATTCTTTTCCAGTTTCATTTTTGCCCAGAATACTGAGGTGCGGGAACTCAGTCTGCAATCTGCCCAGGAGTATGCTGTCCAACACAGTTATGACAGTACGAGATCTCTACTGGATATCCAGGCTGCTGATAAGA
>DAOVAM010000024.1 GCA_030671065.1 Candidatus Aminicenantota bacterium | reverse complement strand
GTTCAATACCTTCGTCACAGCAGACGTCAACGTCGTCTTCCCATGATCCACATGCCCTATCGTCCCTATGTTCAAATGCGGCTTCGTTCGCTCAAACTTTGCCTTCGCCATTCTCCCTTACCTCCTATCCTTTACGTTAATAATTTTTTCCCTTTTATAACTCATGATTTAGCCTATCTATGTACGGGAATCCTCCCCTCGACTTTAGCGATGATCTCTTTCATAATCACTCCGGGTATTGGCGCATGCTGGAAAAACTCCATTGAAAAAACGCCTCGTCCCTGAGTCAAGGTCCTGAGAGCTGTGGCGTACCCGAACATTTCTTCCAGGGGAACAAGAGCCTTTATGACTCTTGAACTTCCCCTCATCTCCATCTCTTCAATTTTTCCTCGCCGTGCATTAATATCTCCCACAATATCTCCCAGGTATTCGTCTGGAGAAACAACTTCAAGGCTCATGATGGGCTCAAGGAGCACAGGCTTAGCCTTGGAAGCGGCATCTTTAAATGCCAAGGAACCTGCTATTTTGTAAGCGATAGAAGACGAATCGATTTCATGAAAAGATCCGTCCACAAGCGTAATTTTTACATCTGTCATAGGAAAACCGGCTAAAATCCCCATCTCCATGGCTTCCATGACGCCTTTCTTCACAAAGGGAATGAATTCTTTCGGAATGACTCCACCTCTCGTATTATCGATAAACTCTAAAGTCTCTCCTCCCTTTACCGGCTCAACCGCAATCTTGCAGTGACCAAACTGACCTCTGCCTCCAGTTTGCTTGATGTATTTACCCTCTCCTTCGGCAGAAGCAGTGATCGTTTCTTTATAGGCCACCTGTGGCTTCCCAAGATTAGCTCTGACACCAAATTCCCTCTTCATACGATCCATAAGGATCTCCAGATGAAGCTCTCCCATACCGTAGACGAGTGTTTGCCCGGTCATAGGGTCCTGTTTTACCTGAAATGTCGGATCCTCCTTTGTGAGTTTCGACAACGCTTCAGCCAGCTTAACATGTTCTATTTTTGATTTTGGCTCGATGTGTGCGGCAATAACGGGCTCAGGAAATCTAATCGGTTCAAGGATGACAGGGTGATTTCTTACACAGAGCGAATCACCGGTGGAAAGATTTTTCATAGAACTGAATGCGACAATATCGCCTGCATAGACTTCCTGAATATCTTTTCTTTTATTCGAATGTAGTTCTAAAAGACGAGAAATTCTATTTTCTTTTTCTTTTACGGCATTATAAATCAAGGAACCGACTTTCGCTTTTCCCGAATACACCCGGAAAAAGGAAAGGTTGCCTACGAACGGATCATTCGTTATTTTAAACACCAACGCCGAAAAAGGCTCGTCATCGGATGCTTTCCGTGTTTCGATATCCATAGTCTTGGGGTGATGCCCTTTGATGGAGGGGACATCAACGGGTGACGGCAAGTAATCCACAACCGCATCCAATAAAGGATGAACTCCCTTGTTCTTGAAGGACGCTCCAAAAAGAACTGGAAAAAACTTCAGAGATATCGTTCCTTTCCGAATGGCTTTCTTGATCTCATCGGAAGATATCTCATCGCCCTCGAGATATTTCTCCATCAGCTGATCGTCTGTTTCACTCAGCTTTTCTAACATTTCATTTCTTTTTTTCAGAGCCTCTCTTTTATTCTCATTTGAAATGTCTCTCACGTCATATTTTGTGCCTAATAAATCATCTCCCCAGTCAATCTCTTTCATTTCCACAAGGTCGATCACTCCTCTGAAATCCTCTTCTATTCCCAAAGGCATCTGGATAACCAGGGAATTCGCGCTGATCCTCGTCTTCATCTGGTCTATGGCTTTATCAGGATCAACACCCACTCTGTCCATTTTGTTGATGTAGACAATTCTTGGGACTTGGTATTTATCTGCCTGCCGCCAGACTGTCTCGGTTTGAGGCTCGACTCCACCCACTCCACAGAGGATGGCTATCGCCCCATCAAGAATCCTCAAAGAGCGTTCCACTTCAGCAGTGAAATCCACATGGCCAGGGGTATCGATGATATTGACTCGATGATTCTCCCAGTAACAAGTGGTAGCTGCTGACGTGATCGTTATTCCGCGCTCTTGTTCTTGAGCCATCCAATCCATAACTGCTGTGCCTTCATCCACATCTCCCATCTTGTATGTGATGCCTGTGAAGAACAAGATACGCTCTGTTGTGGTAGTCTTCCCCGCATCGATATGGGCCATGATGCCTATGTTTCTGACTTTGTCGATTGGATGTCTTCTTGTCAAAACTCCACTCCATTGGTATTGAAATCAAATTCTCTCTCTTTATAAGGGAGATTACCATCTATAATGAGCAAAAGCCCGATTGGATTCAGCCATTTTATGGATATCTTCTCTTTTTTTGATCGCTCCACCTCGATTATTCGCCGCGTCAATGACCTCTGCAGACAGTTTTTCCACCATACTCTTGCCCACTCTTTCTCGCGCGTGCCTGATTAACCACCTTACCCCAAGAGAAGTTGAACGGTGCAAAGGGACCTCCACAGGGACCTGGTAAGTCGCTCCACCCACTCTTCTCGACTTTGTTTCGAGCACTGGCCTCACATTCTCCACAGCTTTCTCAAACATTTTCAAGGGGTCTTCTTTTGACTTTTCTTTGACCTTGTCCATTGCACTGTACACTATTTTTTCGGCTAAACTCTTTTTTCCTTTCTTCAAGACCGTGTTTACGAATTTAGAGATGAGCGTACTGTTGTAAAAGTGGTCTGGCTTCGGTTTTCTTTTTTTTATTGTACCTCTTCGGGGCATGCTCGACTCCTTTACTCAGCAGTCCTCTTCTCTTTTGGCTTTCGACTTCCATATTTTGACCTGCCTTTCATCCGGTCCTCTACTCCTTCGCAATCTAAAGAACCACGAATGACATGGTAGCGAACTCCAGGCAAGTCTTTGACGCGTCCTCCTCGAATGATAACAATCGAGTGTTCTTGGACGTTATGTCCAACTCCAGGAATATAACCTGTTACTTCAATATTATTGGTTAATCTAATTCGAGCCACTTTTCTCATGGCTGAATTAGGCTTTTTCGGTGTAGTGGTGAAAACTCGCGTGCACACGCCTCGCTTCTGAGGGCACGTCTCCAAGGCCGGAGACTTGCTCTTGTACTTTTTTGATGTGCGGCCTTTTTTTACCAGCTGGTTAACAGTAGGCAATACAATATCTCCTTAATAATAGAATTTTTTATTCGTTTCGAGGGCAGAAATCTCTCGAGACGAATGTGTGGATAATAGCAAAAACAGATTGCTATGTCAAGGATTTTAAGGCAGTTAGAGGAAATTCTATCTCTGAAGCTGAAGGTCTAATTCCTTCTCAACCTCATCCTCTTTTTCTGTCTTTATCTCCACATTTCTATAAAATTTATATCCAGTTCCAGCAGGAATTAACCTGCCCATTATAATATTCTCTTTGAGACGTCTCAGGTAGTCAACCTTTCCATATAGGCTCGCCTCTGTCAGCACTCGGGTTGTCTCCTGGAAAGATGCCGCAGATATGAAGCTTTCTGTGCTCAAAGCACTCTTTGTGATTCCAAGCAGAAGAGGTCTGGCTTTTGCAGGCTTTCCCCCCTTATCTATGACTTTCATGTTCTCTTTCTGGAAAACAAATTTATCAATCTGCTCGTCAACCAGAAACTCCGTGTCTCCGACTTCTTCCACTTTGACCCATCTCAGCATCTGGCGGATGATAATCTCGATATGCTTGTCATTGATGTGCACTCCCTGTAGCCTGTAAACCGACTGAACTTCCCGCAAGAGATATTCTGCCAGCTCTTTTTCTCCAAGAACTTTTAAAATGTCGTGAGGATTGACTGGCCCATCCATCAAAGGAGTTCCTGCTTTGACTCTTTCTCCTTCAGCAACACTCAAATGGGCTCCCTTGGGAATAAAATACTCTTTTTCTCCTCCTCGTTCATTCTTGACAGTCATTTTCCTGTGGCCTCTCACAAGGCCTCCGATCTCCACCATTCCATCAATCTCAGAGATGACGGCAGGAAGCTTCGGTTTCCGGGCCTCAAAGAGTTCCTCTGCCCGGGGCAAACCTCCAGTGATATCCTTTGTCCGGGCCACTTCACGAGGGATCTTGGCCAGAATTTCACCGGTATGGACCTTATCCTGGTCATCGACCTCAAGATTGGCTCCAGAAGGCAAAAAGTACTTTCTGAGCACCACAGGCCGACCTTTCTCATCTTTTTTCCTTAGAGATAAAATCTCGATCCGGGGCTGCATTTTCTCGTCTTTTGGCTCGATGATCGACCGTGTCACCAATCCCGTGAACTCATCCTGGATTTCTTCCATAGTCACCCCGAGAGCGACATCATGGAAACGCACGGTTCCAGATTCCTCTGTTAGAATGAACGAGCTGAAAGGATCCCATTCCGCGAACTCCTGTCTAGCTTTGACTTCTTCTCCGTCCTTGACCAATATCCTTGCTCCGTAGGGAACCTGGTAGTGCTCGACTTCTCTTCCCCGGTGGTCAAGGATGGCTATGTTGGCATTCCTGTTGACGGCGATTAAGGAGTCCTCTTTGTCGATCACATATTTCAGGTTGCTGAATTTCACAAATCCATCATTTTTGGCTTCCAGTTTGGACCTCTCGGCCCCACGCATCGCAATCCCACCCACATGAAACGTCCTCATCGTCAGCTGAGTGCCAGGTTCTCCGATGGATTGGGCAGCAATTATTCCCGCAGCTTCTCCCAGATCAACTTGGGAACCGGTGGACAGGTTGCGTCCATAGCAAAGCCTGCACACACCCTTTTTCGATTCACACGTCAGCATTGAACGGATTCGCACCATCTCAATTCCCAATTCCTGGAACTTCTGGGCTATTTCCTCAGTGATTTCTTCATTCGTGTTCACAATGACTTCATCTGTATCAGGGTGGCGAACTTTCTCTAATGAGATTCTGCCGACAATCCTGTCCACAAAAGGCTCAATGAGTTCACCATTCTCAACAATAGCAGACACATTGACTCCCTTTAAGGTCCCACAGTTTTCCTCGTCGATGATCACTTCCTGGGATACATCCACTAGTTTTCTGGTCAAATAACCAGAGTTTGCAGTCTTCAGAGCTGTATCCGCCAATCCTTTTCGAGCTCCATGAGTGGAGATAAAATACTGTAAAACATTCAATCCTTCTCTTAGATTTGAGACAATCGGAGTTTCAATGATCTCACCAGAAGGCTTACTCATCAGTCCCCGCATACCGGCTAACTGACGAATCTGTTGTTTGTTCCCTCTTGAGCCTGAATCGGCCATCACGAACAGAGAATTCAATTCCTTCCCTTCAAAGCTTGATTTCCGCATTTGCTCTATCATCGCATTGGAGACTTTATCTGTGGTAGAACCCCATATCTCGACAACTCTGTTAAAGCGCTCTCCTGCCGAAATCGTTCCCTCTCTATAAAGCTTCTCAATTTTCTGGACCTCATTCTGAGCTTTTTCCACTAGCTCACTTTTCTCTTTCGGAATGATAAAATCGTCAATCCCCAGAGAGAACCCTGCATAAGTCGCATAATTGAAACCCAATTCTTTCATCCTGTCCAGTATTTGAACAGTTGGTTCGCGGCCAACCTTTAAATAGCCGTAAAAGACCAGACTCTCAAGCCCTTTCTTCCTCAACCTACCGTTAATATACGGGATTCCTTCAGGAAGAACACTGTTGAATATGATCCGACCAGGAGTTGTTTCGATGAGCTTATTTTCCATCTCGGTCACAGGACATGTCATGACTGCCTGGTCGTCATAATAGGTGGAAAGATTCATAACTGAACCCTTGAAACGCAGTTTTATTGACGTATGAAGAGTCAATTTTCTGTTTTCCAAAGCCAGCAAAACTTCATCTTCAGAGCCGAATATACGTCCCTCTCCTTTATTCCCTTTCTTTTTTAAAGTCAGGTAATAGCACCCCAAAACCATGTCCTGGTTGGGAATAGCAAGGGGTCGACCGTGAGCAGGAGACAGAATGTTTTGTGTGGAAAGCATTAATGTCTGAGCTTCAACCTGTGCCTCTACAGAAAGAGGAATGTGGACCGCCATTTGGTCCCCGTCAAAATCTGCGTTAAACGCCGCGCATACCAGGGGATGAATCTGGATCGCTTTTCCTTCGACGAGGATAGGTTCGAATGCCTGGATCCCTAAACGATGAAGAGTGGGAGCTCGATTCAAAAGAATAGGATGCTCTTTAACGACCTCCTCGAGAAAATCCCACACTTCAGGCCTTTCTTGCTCATGCCACTCTCTGGCGACTTTCACACTTGGAACCAGCCCTTCTTTCTCTAATTTATGGAAAATGAACGGCTTAAACAGCTCCAAGGCCATCTTCTTCGGCAATCCACACTGGTTCAACTTGAGCTCTGGACCGACGACAATAACAGATCGACCTGAATAATCGACACGCTTCCCCAGCAGGTTCTGACGAAACCTTCCCTGCTTCCCTCTAAGGGCTTCGCTCAATGACTTTAAAGGTCTTCGGTTGGCGCCCAAATGGACACGACCTCTTTTTCCATTATCAAAAAGCGCATCTACAGCCTCCTGGAGCATTCTTTTTTCATTCCGAATGATAAGTTCAGGTGCTTTCAACTCAATCAATTTTTTCAACCGGTTATTTCGATTGATGACCCTTCTGTAAAGATCATTCAAATCCGAGGTGGCAAACCGCCCTCCATCCAGCCGGACTAAAGGCCTTAAATCAGGGGGAATGACAGGGATGACATCCAGAACCATCCACTCAGGACGGTTACCTGATATCCTGAGAGCCTTAAAAACCCTTAATCTTTTAGCATAACGGAGCTTCCGCTGCTGAGAGGCGTCAACTTTCATCAGTTCCCTCAGGCTCTCTGCTTCTTTCTTTATATTAATACGGACGAGAAGGGTTTTGATCGCTTCGGCCCCGATAGAAGCTTTGAAATCATCTCCGTATTTCTCCTGGGCCTCCTTGAATTCCTCTTCAGTGAGGAGTTGTCTCTCTTGTAAATCAGTATCCCCTGCGTCTGTAACAATATGGGATTCAAAATACAAAACTTTCTCTAAATCTTTAATGGAGAGATCAAGGACAAGCCCGATCCGACTCGGAGTCCCTTTAAAAAACCAAATATGCGCGACAGGGGAGGCCAATTCAATATGGGCCATCCTCTCTCGGCGCACCTTGGATTTGGTCACCTCAACCCCGCATCGCTCACAGATAATACCCCTATATTTCATCCTCTTGTACTTTCCGCAGAGGCATTCATAATCGTTTATGGGGCCGAAAATCTTGGCACAAAAAAGGCCGTCCTTTTCTGGCTTGAATGTCCTGTAATTGATAGTTTCAGGCTTGGTCACCTCTCCCCAGGACCAGCTTTTAACCTTGTCCGGAGATGCAAGACTGATTCTGACTCGATCAAAATCAACTCTTGGCTTTCCTCCCATAGAGTGCCTTACTTCCATCATGATTCTCCTTTTAGGATTTGAGGAACATCAATCCCCCAGGGCAGAATCTCTTCTTTCCCTTCTTTTTTCTCCAATTCCACATTCAGACAGAGGCTCTGGAGTTCTCGAATAAGAACGTTCACAGACTCGGGAAGCCCAGGTTGAAAATCAAGGTCTCCTTTGACAATACCCTCATAAATTTTGGCGCGACCTTCCACATCATCGGACTTTGCAGTCAGGAGTTCCTGGAGCGTGTAGGCTGCACCATAAGCTTCTAACGCCCATACTTCCATCTCTCCAAAGCGCTGCCCACCGAATTGAGCTTTCCCTCCCAAAGGCTGCTGCGTGATCAGAGAATAAGGCCCTGTGGAACGGGCATGGATCTTATCATCCACTAGATGGTAGAGCTTCATGATGTAGATAAATCCTACAGTGACTTCATAATCCAGTAATTCACCTGTTATTGCATCATACAGCGGAATCTTTCCTGATTTAGGAAGTTCTGCTTTCTCGAGGAGTTCTTTGATTTCCATCTCGGATATCCCATCAAACACTGGAGTGGATATCCAGAGACCCAACTCCTTGGCAGCCCAACCCAGGTGAGCTTCCAGTATCTGCCCGACATTCATTCGAGAGGGAACTCCCAATGGATTGAGAACAATATCCACTGGAACTCCACTGGGCAAACGAGGCATGTCTTCCTCAGGTACTATTTTCGCGATAATCCCTTTGTTCCCGTGACGACCTGAAACCTTATCTCCTACCGAAAGCTTCCTCTTCATGGCTATGTAGACCTTTATCGCCTGAATCACTCCAGGAGAAAGCTCATCCCCTTTCTTGAGGATATCGGTTTTTTCTTTAAAAATTGACCGGAGAGCTTCAATCTGACGCTTCACCTTTTTATCAATATCCTTGATTTTCTTATCCCGCGCCGCTTTCGGTTTAAGCTTCAATTTTGAGATGCTCTCGGATTCCAGCTTATTCAATATTTTCTCATCTAACTTGGTCCCCTTCTTTATTACGAGGTCCCCAAAAGTATGATCTTTATCGACAATCTCCCCCTTGAGGATGCTCTTCATCTTTCTCCATTTTTCTCCATCGAGAATAGTGACCTCATCATCCAGATTTCTCTTCATCTTGGCCACTTCTTCTTTTTCGATGGTCTTAGCCCAAATTCCTTTTTCGGTCCCTCGGCGCGAGAAAATCCTCACATCGATAACAGTTCCTTCTATGCCCGGTGAGCAATACAAGGACGCATCTTTGACATCCAGAGCCTTTTCTCCAAAAATGGCCTTGAGCAGTTTTTCCTCAGGAGACAACTGAGTTTCCCCCTTGGGAGCAACTTTGCCCACCAAGATATCGCCAGATTTCACATGGGCTCCAATCCTGACAATGCCATTCTCGTTCAAATTCAAGAGGAGTTCTTCCGGAACATTGGGGATATCTCTAGTGATCTCTTCAGGACCCAGTTTAGTATCCCTTGCTTCTATAGTCTCTTCAACGATGTGTACGGACGTAAAAACATCCTCTTTGATTAATTTTTCGCTGACAATGATGGCATCCTCAAAGTTATATCCTCTCCACGGCATAAAAGCACAGAGGACATTCCGACCCAGGGCTAATTCTCCCCTGTCCGTGCAGGAGCTGTCAGCGAGGATTTGGCCCTTCACGACTCGATCTCCTTTCCTGACTATAGGCCTATGATTTATGCAAGTATTCTGGTTAGTTCTCAGGAATTTTATGAGAAGATAGAGGTCTGTGCCCACTTCGTATTCTTTCGCAGTTTCCTTCTCATCCACTCGAATCAGGATTCTCTCGGCATCCACAAATTCCACGACACCTGAACGCCGACAGACAACAACCTCTCTTGATCCTTCAGCGACGAGATGCTCCATTCCTGTTCCAACAAGTGGCGCTTCAGGCCTGAGAAGAGGAACGGCTTGTCTCTGCATGTTTGATCCCATCAAAGCACGGTTGGCATCATCATGCTCCAAAAAGGGAATTAAAGACGTCGAGAGAGAAACAAGCTGTTTAGGAGAGACATCGATGTAATCTATTTGAGCTCGAGGAATATTCTTGAAATTCCCACCGTGTCTTGCGCTTATGATCTCGTGGACAAAATTACCTCTTTCATCAACCTGTGTATTAGCCTGGGCAATGTTGTATTTTTCCTCCTCCCAAGCCGTCAAATAAAAACAAAAGGGCTCAACCACAGGAATCTGCTTGGACTTTCCCTTCTGAGCTTTTGTGACTTCTCTTTTCAGCAGATCTTTTTCGACGATATCTCCGACTTTGTAGGAGCTTCCTCCCGGATGAAGAATTTTCACATAATCGATTATCCTGCCGTTTTTGACCTTTTGGTAGGGGGTTTCGACGAAGCCGAAATCATTCACGCGCGCATAACAACTTAAAGATGAAATCAAACCGATGTTGGGTCCCTCAGGGGTTTCGATAGGACAAATCCGGCCATAGTGAGAAGACTGAATATCCCTTACTTCAAACCCAGCTCTTTCTCGACTCAAACCTCCTGGCCCCAGAGCGCTCAACCGCCTCTTATGAGTGAGTTCCGCAAGACTGTTGATCTGATCCATGAATTGAGAAAGCTGAGAACTCCCATAAAACTCCTTCAACGCCGCGATGACTGGCTTCGAATTGATCAGGTCCTGAGGCATGGCCGATGCCAGATCAGTAGCCACGGTCATCTTCTCTTTTATTGTTCTTTCCATACGCGTCAGCCCGATACGGAATGCGTTCTCAACGAGTTCTCCAACAGAGCGAACACGACGATTTCCCAAATGGTCGATATTATCCAGAGTTCCTTCCCCCCGACGCAACTGAAGCAAATACTTGATCACCTCAACAAAATCTAGCGGTGATAGAGTCTTCTCCTCCAACGATCGATCAAGGCCTAATTTGATGTTCATTTTCAATCGACCGATCCTGGAGAAATTATATTTCTGGGGATTGAAAAATAAACTGCGGAAGAGATTGTGGGCGCTCTCCATAGTATGAGGTTCTCCTGGTCTCAGTTTTCTGTAAATCTCAGCTAGAGCTTGATTGGTGTCTTCGCTTGAATCTTTGTTCAATGTATTGACAAGAATCTCGCCCACTT
This sequence comes from Candidatus Aminicenantota bacterium, assembly GCA_030671065.1. GTDB lineage: Bacteria > Acidobacteriota > Aminicenantia > Aminicenantales > Aminicenantaceae > SOIA01. The sequence goes on along the minus strand of DAOVAM010000024.1, from coordinate 4,825 downwards.
CATCGCTTTTTGGGAAAAATACTTCAAAAGGCTCTTTGCTGCCCTTCAACTCTTCGAGTTGAGGTTCGCTGATTTCTTCCCTAGCCTTGACCAAATCAGCTATTGCTGAAACCGAACAGGCATCATTGAATTCCTTATTGGTCAAAGGAATTTTTTTGATTTTTTTGTCTTTTAACTTTTGAAACAGCTCTTTTTTGATCCTCTCCTTAGCTTTGACCAGCACTTTTTTAGATCCAGGATCAAGGATGTCCGCACCGATTATCTTCCCGATAAGATTCTCGCCCAATTCCCAATAGAGCTTTCCTTTTTCCGGGATGATTTTGTACGTTTTGTGGAAAAGACGCAAAATGACATCATCCGAACCAAAACCCAAAGCTCTCAAGAACACCGAAATCAGGAACTTCTTCTTTCGATCCAAGCGAACGTACAGTATGTTCTTGCTGTCATACTCAAATTCCACCCATGCTCCCCTGTAAGGAATGATCTTCCCCACATAAAAACCTTTTGCATCTCCCTGCCTAAAAAAGACTCCAGGAGACCTTTGGAGTTGACTGACAACTGCTCTCTCAATCCCGTTAAAGATGAACGTCCCTTTGTATGTCATCAAAGGAATTTCCCCAAAGTAAACTTCCTGTTCTTTTATGTGCTTCAGTCTTTTTGCTTTGGTCGTAGGGTCCTTTTCCCAGGAAATCAATCTGACTTTCAGCCTGAGTGGAACTGCATAAGTGTAACTTTTTTGGAGACATTCCAAGGGTGAGTATTTCATTTTCAGACTGACTTTATCTCCACAGTGATCACAGAGAGGAATTTCGATCTTTTTCATCGTACCGCAATAGGGACAAATCTCCTTTTCTGTGAGCTCCGCATCCGCAGTCAGAAGAGTTCCGCAGCCATTACACCGGCTGCGTGAATTCTCAACACCCTTCAAACGGCCGCACTTGCACTCCCAATCACCGATAGAATAACTGATAAAATCCAGTTGGGTAGTTTCTTTAAAATCTGAAACAGGGAACGCATCTTTGAATGCTGCTTGCAATCCAGTATCCTTCCTTTCCTCAGGCAGGAGTTCCATTTGAAGAAACTCTGCGTAAGAAAGTCTTTGGATGGCAAGCAAATCAGGCATTGGAAAAGTCGTTTTGATTTTTGAGAAATCGACTCTTTTACGATAAATGTTGTTTAATTCACCATTCATAATCCTTCTCTCAGAAAAGTATTTCGAACAAAAATATTTCTAAATGTATGAAAGTCACACTCGAATTACTGTAATTCTATCTCTGCTCCTACTGCTTCAAACTTAGCCTTCATCTCCTCAGCTTCCTCTTTGGAAACATTCTCCCTGACAGGCTTCGGAGCATTGTCTACTAAATCTTTGGCTTCCTTCAAGCCAAGACTCGTCACCTCTCTCACGGTCTTAATCACATTGATCTTCTTATCACCAATACCTTTTAAAACTACAGTAAACTCTACCTTCGCCTCTTCGGCTGGTGCATCACCCTGAGGGGCTGCGGCTCCAGGAGCAGCCATGGCGACCGGAGCTGCGGCTGCTGACACACCGTATCTTTCTTCAAATTCTTTGATGTAGTCAGCGAGTTCTAAAACCGTCAGGTTATCCAGGTGGCCAAAAAATTGCTCCTTTGTCAGTTCTGCTTTTTCTTTTTTTTCCTTAACCACCTCTTTTTCTTTAGCGACCTCTTTTTCCTTAGGGGCCTCTTTTTCCTTTGCGACCTCTTTTTCTTCCGGGGCCTCTTTTTCCTTTGCGACCTCTTTTTCCTTAGCGGCCTCGCCAGCTTCTTTTGTCTGTGCTTTGGGCATTTTTACCTCCAACTCTATTTTTTTGTTTTTAATTGACTCAACAGCGTGCCTAAACCACTGAGTGGGGCCTGCCAAGTCCTTAATATCCTCATCAACGGAGCGGCCATTAAACCTCCGATTCTTGCAAGTAATTCCTCTCGAGAGGCAAGGTTCGCCACTTCATTGAATCTATCTGCAGTGAGAAATTGTCCCTCCAGAATCCCCGCTTTCACACTTAACACCTTGTTTTGTCTGGAAAAGTCCTTTATCAGTCGGGCCAAACCAACAGGGTTTTGGGGAGCAAAAGCAATGGCTGTCAAGCCCTGGAAAGACATCTTTAAATCTTCAGGAAATTCTTCTTTGAGAGCTCTGAGTGCAAGACGATTCTTGACAACTCTGAAAGTGTAGGCGTTTTCTCGACACAACCTTCTCATCTTCACAGCTTGTGCAACAGTCATATTCAAAAAATCCACAAGATAAAAACTCTCACAGCTGTTAAAGGCTTCACTCAATTCTTTGACCTGCTTTTCTTTATCCTCTCTCTTCACCCTTACTCTCCTATACCTCGATCACTTCCTCTGAAAGCCTGATGGACGGCCCCATGGATGATGAAATGTGAATACTTTTGATGTATTTTCCTTTGGCTGCAGGCGGCTTGGCCTGCACGATTGCCTGAATGATTGATTTGATATTCTCTTTGAGCTTATCCTCGGAAAAGGAAACCTTTCCTACAGAGGAGTGGATTATGGCTGTCTTGTCCACTCTGAATTCCACTCGTCCGGATTTGATCTCTTGGACCGCCTTCCCCACATCGAACGTCACAGTTCCAGATTTCGGGTTGGGCATCAACCCTCTCGTTCCAAGAATACGTCCCAATTTGCCGACATTCCTCATCACATCCGGAGTCGCAATAACGGCATCGAAATCTATCCAACCTTTAGAAATCTTCTCAATGATCTCATCTCCTCCGACATAATCGGCTCCAGCCTCCTCAGCTTCTTTGATTTTTTCGCCGGACGCTATCACACAGACCTTCAATGTTTTGCCCGTTCCATGAGGAAGGACGATCATTCCTCTCACCATCTGGTCGGAATGCTTTGGATTCACTCCCATACGAAGGGAAATATCCACAGTCTCATCGAACTTCGCAAAACTGAGCTTCTTGACGAGACTGACAGATTCATCCAAGGAATATTCTTCCTTATCTCTGAGTTCCTTTGATTGAATATATTTTTTCCCTCTTTTAGCCACTGACAATCTCCAATCCCATGTTTTTTGCTGTGCCTTCGATGATTTTTTTTGCGGAGTCTAGATCATTCGCATTCAAATCCGCCATTTTAACTTTGGCAATTTCTTCGAGCTGCTTACCTGTCACTTTTCCAACTTTTTCCTTGTTCGGTTCTCCAGATCCCTTTGCAATCCCGGCCGCTTTCCTCAGAAGATATGAAGCTGGAGGGGTTTTTGTGATGAAGTTAAAACTCCTGTCCTTGAATACTGTGATCACAACAGGAACAACGGTTCCCTCCTCCATCTTGTTTGTCTTATCATTGAACTGTCGCACGAAATCCATTATGGGCACATTATGCTGACCGAGCGCTGGACCAACAGGAGGAGCTGGACTCGCTTGTCCAGCGACAATCTGGAGTTTGATCTTCGCAACAACTTCTTTTGCCATGCTTCCTCCTATATTTTTTCGACCTGTAAAAATTCCAACTCCACAGGAGTTGACCTCCCAAAAATAGTCACCAATACCTTTAATGTGTTTCTTTCCTGGTTCACTTCTTCGACAATACCATTAAAATTGAAGAACGGACCATCTATGATCCGGACGGCCTCTCCTTTTTCGAACGAATGTTTCGGTTTCGGCTTTTCTGAAGTCGTTTCCATATGTTCCACTATCTGACTAACCTCATCTTTACTCAGAGGGGATGGCCGCGTCCCTGATCCGACAAAACCAGTCACTTTCGGAGTTTCACGAATAATATGCCAGTTTTCATCAGACATCTCCATTTCAATCAGGATATAGCCAGGATAAGATCTTTTTGTGGAGACGACTTTTTTTCCTCCTTTGATCTCGACAACACCTTCGGTCGGAATGATGATCTGGCCGATCTGTTCATCTAAACTCAGCTCAACAGCCTTTTGACGAACAGTTTCAGCCACAAATTTCTCAAATCCTGAGTACGTGTGAACGACATACCAATTTTTTGCCATTATTTCACTCGATTTATCCTATTAACGCTTTAATCTGCTTAATTACCCAAGAAAAAATGATATCCATAAAATAAAGGTAGAATCCAAAGAAAAAAGTCGCAATAATAACCACAATGGTCGTGCTGTACACTTCGTTTTTTGAAGGCCATGTGACTTTTTTCAATTCAGCCCTGGCTTCTCTCAAGAAATTGGAAAGCCGTTTATACCATCTGACTTTTTTACTCATTCTTTAACCTCAATCCATGGAAGTAATCAGAGAATCTTTGTAATCACTCCGTGTCTTTATTTAAAATCTATGGAGATTGAGAGCACTTTGGCAGGTGAGGCAGGACTCGAACCCGCAACCTTCGGTTTTGGAGACCGACGCTCTAACCAGTTGAGCTACTCACCTCTCTCTTATGATTGCCTCCTTTAAATTTCATTTTCTTGAATGTGTAACATGTCTCTTCGTGTTATTCCTATTTGGTTTCTTTATGAAGCGTATGCTTGCGGCAGAATTTACAAAATTTTTTCAGCTCGAGCTTGTCCTTTTGAATCTTTTTGTTCCGTGTGCCCGTGTAATTCCTTCGCTTACATTCGGAGCATTGAAGCGTTATGATTTCTCTCATTCTCTTTCCATATTATTCGCTCTTCGCTATTCTTGTGCAGGATCAATCCTTACTCCGTTATTTCGGTGACAGTTCCGGCTCCGACTGTTCGTCCACCTTCTCTTATCGCGAACTTCAATCCTTTCTCCATCGCCACATCCGTTATCAACTCTATATCCAGGTTCACATTGTCCCCGGGCATCACCATCTCCACTCCACTCGCTAACTTCACA
>DAOVAM010000193.1 GCA_030671065.1 Candidatus Aminicenantota bacterium | reverse complement strand
GGCGTAAAGAGCCATCGGGGCAAAAAAGATTTTTTCACGATTGTAATTTTAAAATCTTTTCGCATGATTCCCTACACATTCAAGACCGTCACCGGTCTGTGAATCTCCTTTTTATTTTAGATGCACGGAAGAGCTTTGAGCGTATTTAAGCATGTGAAATCACTCATTCCCGTCCGCGTTCTTCCTTGGCATTTGCTAAAGAATTTTATCATGATAGAATCAAAAATGTCAAAGTGTAAAAATGCAAAATTTGATCTTGAAGGGAAAATTCAATCAAGTGAAATCAGATCAAATTTCTGTTAAAAGCCAAAACTCACCCCCTCCAGATTTTAGTCTTGTGCAGTCAACTCAACGGCATAGGGCTTTGAAAATACCTTGAGGAGTGTGTCAATCCCCCTGAAAAATGTATCGAGAAGAAAAATCATTCTATTCTGCGAGTCAGGATCAGGATTCACAGGACACCCCAAACCTGAAAACACCCCCAGGATAAAAATCATCTCTAATAGCCTTTTCTAACGGGAAGCAATCCCCTTTTTAGGTGAGAAAAAAAAGGAAAAATTCACTGCAAAAATCACCGCAAAAGGCTATTTTTTAGTTGGATGATTTTTACTGGTTTGAGTTTGAAATCAACATAAAAGAAAAATGGTAATTTTCACCAGGACTGAAAAAAGATAACAGGAAGGATTTGATTATCCGCTGATTTTTGGATATAAACATGTATTCAGGAAGGATACAGATACCTGCCTGAATCCTACAGGGAATGAAATGGAGAAACTCAAAGCTTGTTTTTTCAAGCATTTTGAAAAGATTCTGGTTCTTTCAATCTTGCTGATTATCGTTATCATCAACTATTTTACTCCTTACAAAATCGGGTTTTTAAACTTTTTTTATCTCCCCATCATCATTGCCGGCTATTTCCTGGGCAGAAGAATGGCTGTTCTCACTGCCTTTCTTTGTATCCTGGTTGTCATCATCTTAATACTTGTTTTCCCTTCATCCTTTTTTACAGGCGAAAGCGACAAAACATATGTCTTAGTCAGCCTGATCGGGTGGGGCTCCATTTTGATCCTGACCAGCGCAGCAATGGGATATCTGTATGAGGAGAAGGAAAAAAGAATCAAAGATTTAAAAGCCGCGTATATCGGAATCCTGGAGATCCTTTCCAAATACCTTGAATCGGCAGATCGCTACACACAGGGACACTCAGTGCGTGTCTCTCATCTTGCAGAAGACATTGCAAGTGTTTTGGGCTTACCTGTGAATGAGAGAGAGAATATTAAGACCGCCGCTCTGCTCCATGATATAGGAAAGGCGGAAATAAGCATGGATATAGTCCGGAAAGCGGCTTCCCTTACCGATAAGGAAAGGGAGCTGATGGCTGAGCACTCGGAGAAGGGAGCGCGGATCATATCTCTGGTCGGAGGAGTCCTCGAGGAGGCTGTCCCGATCGTGCTGGCCCATCATAAATATTATTTTGAGGATAAAACGAAGATAAACAGAGAAAAGGCCGATATTCCTCTCGGAGCCGAGATCATCGCAGTGGCCGATGCGTATGATGCCATGATCACAGACAGGCCTTATCGGGCAGGAATGCCGCCCTGGAAAGCGTTTGAGGAGATTGAAAAGGAATCCGGTAGAACAGTTCCGCTCGGATATTGTGAAAGCCTTTAAAGAGGTGCTGATGAGGAGCGACAGGTACAGCAAAGAAGAGAAAGAAGGGTCTTGACCACTTGCAAAAAAATATTCTCTCTGAAGGAAGTATTACTTTTTAAAATAGAACCTCGCCCCGATACTTCCCGTAAACTCGAAACTCATACCCGGAATGAGATCCAGCACCGGTCCGATCTCCAGAAAAATATCCAACGGCGCTTTCTCAAAGATATAGCATATACCGACCGGAAACCGAGCGCCCAAGGTGGTTTCAGGATCGGTCCTGAACCTGATTCCTATTCCAAAATAAAGAGGAAGTCTGCCGCTTTCCACGTCAAAGAGATTGAAGTTGTGATGCAGATAATCCGCGTGCAGATGAAAGGAGCCACCTTGGCCGAATGACCAGGCGACTGCAGCGTCAATCGCTGAATGGCTCCCGATCCATTTCTTAGCGCTGATTCCCGTTGGTTCTCCCAGGATAATTCCTATACCAAAACCTTTATCCTGAGCGTGCGCGGCTCCCGCACACAGCAAGATGGTCAGCGTGAGCATCAAAACGGCTTTTTTCATCATTGAACCTCCTTGGTAAGGATGGGAATTCTCTTTTTTATGAATCATGGGTTTTGCCCGCTTTTTTGGGAGATTGTTATTCTTGCTTCTCCTCGTCACTCAACTGGAAATACCCGACCTGACCGATAAGACTTTCCAGATGCTTGCGGTGGGTTTGGAGGTATTGTCGGATCTCTGTTTCATCCGCGTTCTTTTTCACAATCGACTGCTCCAATTCTTCGAGTGACTTGATCGAATCCAAGCTAGCTGTCTGCACGTTTTCCCATTTTCCTGCGAGTACATCTATCATTTGGTTTAATTTCTGTGCCTCCGGGTCCAGGTAGTCTTTTTTTCTGAGACGTACGAGAAAGTTCAGCTTTCCTTCGGATATTTTTTCAAAAGCCCACTTGAACCTGAAAAGAGGGCCGATCACTCGGTGGAATGCCCTCCAGGAATGAAGTCCGGTGACGAAGATCAGGCCGAGGATAGTGATGCAGAATCGTGGGTAAAGAAGAAGGATTCTCTGAGACGCCCCTCGCCTCATTTCAAAGCTGGCTTCTTCGTCATCCATTATGAGGACATCCGGAACAAACAGAAATGCGGCCACTAAGATGATTGTGATCATTCCGTAAGCAAGAACCATTCCCAGGAATTTATACTGGATTGGCCGATTGATGACAGGATAGAGCCGCCGTTTTTCTTTTTTTCGTATTTTCATGTGTCCTCCTGTTATTTCGCCTTTATGCCTCGGTGTTTAATGATCATTCCTTAAAGGATGATTTGAATTTATTCGGGAGGGCTCTTTAGAATTGATGAAAGGAAAAAAATTGTGACCATGTTTATCTGAGGATGGGACCTCGAACGGTTGATTGATACCTTTTTTAATTCTTTTCCTTTATCCAGACTACTTCAGGCTGATTCTGGAATCTGACTGATCCCCTGTTTTCAGGATTAAAGTAAAAAGGAAACTTGAACTCTTTGCCTTCGATATTCTCATAAGTGACGGTGTACAGGATTTCTTCGGTACCAGGAACTTTTTCTCTTTTTATCTTTTTGATCGTGTGAGCGTTGACCTCTCCTTCTAGAGTCCCGAAGATGATCTTCTCTTGCGTTAACTCTAAAAAAGTCCTCTCGTACTTGGAGTCGGCTCTCTTCCATGTCCCTATCATTTCATCCGGGAAAACAGCTTTTTTCACGCATCCGTGGAAGAAGGCGATTATGAGGATCGCGAGCACAAAAAATATCCTTTTTGATTTCATTTGAGTCCCTCCTTGGCTCTCGAAGAGCCGGAAGATATATTGAAAGCGAGTGTCAACTGGCCCGCAGAAGCCATAAGATACTTTTTGAAAAAACTGGATAAGTCGCTTCTTGAGCAGGTTGTTCGCTGGATTGGCAGATCTTTTTGGATTCTAACAAGGATGATCATAGGTTTCCTCTGCATGGACAGCGAAGATTTTTTTTAACCATCCCAATCTCTTGCCTCCGAGGCCATCACATTGAGGAAGGCCTTTACGACTTGAGGGTCGAAATCGCTGCCAGCGCTTTCTTCTATTATTCCTACTGCATCATTTCTGTCAAATGCTTTTCTGTACGGGCGGTCTGAGGTCATGGCCTCGAAAGAATCGGCCACTGCAAAGATACGCGCGCCCAGGTTTATGGATTCTCCTTCAAGGCCATCTGGATATCCCTTTCCGTTGAAGCGCTCATGATGCTGAAGGACGATCGGAATGATCTTGGAGTAGGCGGAGATGGGCTCCAGGATTCGAGCTCCAAGCTGGACATGTTTCTCCATGGTTTTTCTCTCTGCGGGCGTCAGTTTTGCGGGCTTATCCAAGATTTCAGGAGGGATTCCGAGCTTTCCGATGTCATGGAGAAGGCCTCCTTGATTCAGGTCGTGAACATCTTTATCGGAGAGCTTCATGGCCTCTCCGATCATCACAGCCATTTTTGTGCTCCGTTCGGAGTGCCCGGCTGTCCAGGAAGATTTGGCGTCGATCGTACGGGCAAGCGCCGTTAATGTTCCCATATTCAGCTCGTTCAATTCCTCGATTAACCGGGCATTCGAGAAAGCAACAGCCACCTGGTTAGACAGTCGGCGGGCATTGTCGAGGTCCTCCTGTGAAAACTTGGGCTGTTTGACATAACCCAGAGCAATAATCCCGGCCAGCCCTTGTTTGAGGAAAAGCGGCAGCACCAGGAATGATTTGATTCCCTGCTTGGCTAGGGGGGCGAGGTAATCGGGGAGATTATCGTTTTGCTTAATCCACAAAGTCTCTGGATTTTTCCTGAGCATCTCCAGTTCTTCTGCACTGATCTTGATTTTCTCTTGAGGTTTGACTTTGTCACTTTTGGCTTCTCCGATGAAAGTCTGTGCTGTATCGAGAGAACCGGGGTCGACGATGGTTATGCTTGCGCTCTTGCAGGGGAAAACTTCACGCACGCG
>DAOVAM010000109.1 GCA_030671065.1 Candidatus Aminicenantota bacterium | reverse complement strand
AAAAAACAAAATGAGATTATTCGAATCAACCTTGAAAAGGAATTAATTTTTCTCTATGAGATTGCAACGCTACACTCGCAATGACACTTTGTGTATGATTAATAAATTTTATCTGGCATGAACTACGAGGAGAGCAGAAGTGAGTGATGAAAAAACTGATTCTTCCAGGGTTGCCAACCTGCCTCTAGAGACAAAATCTCAAGAAAAAGCAAGAGAGGAAAAACTGCCTTGTGTGACCAATGGCCAACTGAAACTGTATGATCCCAAGGCGAACAATGTAGAAAGATTCATTAAACTGCTCAGTCAAAGAATAAACAGGCCTCTTGCCAGTTCCATGGTGGCCTGCGTTCATTGCGGCATGTGTGCAGATTCCTGTCATTATGCGCTTGCCAAGCCTGATGATCCCACCATGACACCGGCTTACAAAGCAGACCAGATACGCCGAATATTCAAGAGGCACATGGACTGGACCGGGCGAATTGTTCCTTGGTGGGTGCACGCCCGTTCCCTGGCCAGTGATGAAGATCTGAACCGCTTAAAAAATACAGTGTTCGGGATGTGCAGCCAATGTCGCCGCTGCACCTTAAACTGTCCGATGGGAGTGGATACAGCTGCTTTAATCCGGCTGACAAGAGGTATTCTGACAGAATTAGGTATTGTTCCAGAGGGAGTGTTCAACGTGAGCCGGGACCAGTGGGAAACCGGGAATCAAATGGCAGTAACAGAAGAAGATTATCTTGAAACCCTGGAATGGATGAAAGAGGAAACTCAAGAAGAACTCGGAATCTCTGAAATCGACATTCCAATGGACAAAAAAGACTGTGATTTTATGTACACGATCAATCCCCGAGAGATAAAATTCGATCCCCGCTCCATTGCCAATGCCGCAAAAATATTCCACTTTGCCGGAGAGAACTGGACCATGCCGAAATGGGGCTGGGACCAGACAAACTTCGGACTTTACTCTGGAGATGATAAATTGGGGGCCTATGTGGCAAGGAATCTTTACGAATCCGCCAAAAAGCTTCGAGCAAAGAGGATCGTGATCTCAGAATGCGGTCACGGCTACCGCTCCACACGGTGGGAAGGCTACAACTGGGCAGAATACGATCAAACGATCCCAACAGAATCAGTCGTCATCACACTTATCCGCTATATCAAAGAGGGACGGATCACAGTGGATCCTGCGCTTAATCCAGAGCCAGTGACTTTTCATGACAGCTGCAATATTGCACGGTCCGGCGACCTCATCGAAGAACCTCGCTGGATTCTCAGGCAAGCGTGTTCAGACTTCAGAGAAATGCACCCGAACCGGACTGAAAACTTCTGCTGCACGGGTGGCAGTGGCCTGCTGTCAATGGCAGAGTACCGTCCTCTTCGCATGGAAGTCGCACAAATAAAGGCGGATCAGCTCAAAGCCACAGGCGCAAAGATCGTGTGCACGATATGCCATAACTGTGTCGACGGACTGAATGATCTGGTCAGGCACTACAAGCTGGAAATGAAAGTAGTCCAGATTCTCGATCTGGTGGCTAACGCTTTAATCGTGCCCAAAAAAAAATAAATAGTCCTGAATTTTCCCTCCATTGTATTTAAATCATTTTTTTTAGGAAATTGTTGCAATCCGCTCTCTTCATGGATATAATTTTGAATCTCTTGATGAAAACACGTATCATGAGATTCCACTTTTCACCAATATCCATTCCCACAGTCTCAAATTTATTTTATTCGACTTTGTCTTTACAAAACCTGTATTAAGGAGGAGAAACATGAAAAAAGACAAAAATCTCAAACCTCACTTGCTCCGCGGCCCACTCAGGTTCCTTATTTTTAGTGTACTTATTCTCTCCTTTGCGGCAAACGGACTCGTGGCAGAAAACACCCCGATAAAAAAAGCCAATTACAAGCTAGCGGCACGATTTACATCGGCCAAAATGGGAAAATTGGCCTTTTCGACTTCTGTCAGTCCACATTGGTTGAAGCACAGCGACCGCTTCTGGTACACGTATGAAACAAGCGAAGGCAAAACTTTTTACCTCGTCGATCCTGCTCGAAAAACAAAACGGCCCTTATTCGATAACATCCGAATGGCAGCTGAACTGACCCTGATCACCAAGGATCCTTATGATGCCAAACATCTTCCCATCGACAGAATTAAATTCATCAAAAAGGACCGCGCCTTTCAGTTTGAGGTAGAAAGTTCACAGGATGAAAAGGAAGAGCCTGAAAAGGAAGAAGAAGTGGAGGAAAAAAAGGAAGAGATAGAAAAAGAAAAGGAAAAAAATGAAGAAAAGGCTCCAAAGAAAAAAGAAAAACCCAAGAAAAAAATCTTCCATTTCGAGTACGATATCGTCACCGGCAAGCTCACACTTCTTGAAGACTACAAAAAACCCAAAGAAAGGCCACGATGGGCCTCTATCTCTCCGGATGAACAAACCATCCTTTTTGCCCGTCACTACAACCTCTATTACATGGACAAGGAAAACTATGAGAAGGCTCTAGAAGATGAGGAAGACGAGGATATCGTCGAGCATCAACTGACTACAGATGGAGAAGAATACTACGGCTATGGCGGTTCAGGAAGAGGTGAGACGAATGTCGATAAAGAAAAGAATAAAGACAAGCGCAAAGGAATTCGTGTCATCTGGTCCAGGGATTCCAAAAAGTTTGCGATGACCCGGACAGACTCACGGAAGGTCAAGGACCTCTGGGTCATCAATTCCATCGCCCAACCCCGCCCCACTCTGGAAACATACAGATACCAGATGCCAGGTGAAGAAGAAGCTCCCGTATCTGAAATCCTGATCTTCGAGCTTGAAACAAAGAAGATGATCAAGATGGATACAGACCAGTTTAAAGATCAATCAATCTCCATCCTTTCGGCTCGGCGCCTGGCTAAAAACCGCGATGATGAAAACCGGCCAAGCCTCTGGCTGTCTGAGACGCCGGATAAACTCTATTTTTCCCGCACCAGCCGTGACCTGTACCGAATCGACATCTGTGTTGCCGACGCCGCTACAGGTGAAACGAAGGTCCTGATCGAAGAACGGCTCAACACCTATATCGAAACACGTCAGCTAGGATTTATAAACAACGGAAAAGAACTCATCCACTGGTCAGAAAGAGACGGGTGGGCGCATTTCTATCTTTTTGATGGAAACGGTACACTCAAAAAACAACTCACATCCGGTCCCTGGCACTGCGAGAATATAATGGGAATCGATGAAAAGAATCGAATCCTCTATTTCACTGCCAATGGCAGGGAGAAGGGCGAAGATCCCTACTATTACCATCTGTACAAGGTCAATCTGGACGGAACAGGCCTCAAACTTCTGAATAAAGGCGATTTCACTCATAGTGCCAGCATCTGCGACTCCAACCGGTTCTTCGTCAATAATTACTCCCGTGTGGATACTGCGCCCGAATCCGTCCTGCGTGACAATCTGGGTAATCTCATCTTAAAACTGGAAACTGCGGATCTTTCTTTACTCATGCAGGCCGGGTTTAAATTTCCTGAAACATTTAAAGTCAAGGCCGACGACAGCATCACTGACATCTACGGAGTAATGTATAAGCCGTTCGATTTTGATGAGACCAAACTGTATCCGATCATCGCCTATGTCTATCCAGGACCGCAAACGGAAAGCGTGCCCAAATCCTTCTCTGCACGGTCAAGCAACATAACACTCGCTCAGTTCGGTTTCATTGTTATTTGTGTGGGAAACAGAGGCGGACATCCTGCTCGTTCCAAGTGGTACCACAATTATGGCTATGGAAATTTGAGAGACTACGGACTCGCCGACAAAAAAGCCGCCATCGAGCAACTGGCCGATAGAAATCCTTTCATCAACATCGATAAGGTCGGTATCTTCGGCCATTCCGGAGGCGGATTCATGTCCACAGCTGCTATGCTGGTCTATCCCGATTTCTTCAAAGTGGCAGTTTCATCTGCAGGCAACCACGAGAATAACGTCTACAACAGATGGTGGAGTGAAAAGCATCATGGAGTCAAGGAAGTCGTTGATAAAGAGGGGAACATCAAATTCGAATACAGTATCGAAAAGAATTCCGAGATCGCCAAAAACTTGAAAGGTAGACTCCTGATCACTACAGGGGACATAGACAACAATGTCCATCCTGCCAACACCTTGAGATTAGCCAACGCGCTCATCAAAGCCAACAAGCGTTTTGACTTTTTCATCTTCCCGGGAAAGCGCCATGGCTTCGGGGATATGAGCGATTATTTTTCCTGGATAAGAGCCGACTATTTTTGCAAGCATCTCATCGGAGATTACTCTCAGAGTGTGGATATGATCGAACTCAATCGTGAAAAGGAAATGGGAGGCAGCACCCAGCGCAGATAAATAATTGGGATAAGATTTCAAATCTGAATCGGGATCAGGCTTTGAAAGCCTGGGATTAGGAATCCATGTTCAACAGCTTCTGCGCATTTTTGCCGAGTATACCGAATTTCTCTTCTTCAGAAATATCCAAGCTCTCAATGCTCTCGACCATCTGTTTAAGGCTCCCGATCTGATGCGGATAATCACTTCCTGCTAAAATGTGGTCTGCCCCGGCAAAATCAACAGCCAGCTGGAGAGCTTTGACATCAAAATTGACGGAATCATAATAGAAATTCTTCAGGTATTCACTCGGAGGTTTACTGATATTCTCTCTGCATTCCTTGAAAGCAAAATATCCTCTATCCAGCCTCTCCGCAAGGTACGGAATAGCGCCCCCGAGATGCGCCAGGGCCCATCTTATTCCTGGGAATCTTTCTACGACACCGCTGAACACCAGCTTTGCAGCAGCAAGTGTTGTATCAAAAGTGAATCCGACTAGCGGCATAAGCCAGTATTCCGTCATAGCCTCAACACCAACGGGAAAATTCGGATGGATGGAAAATACCGCGTTTAACTCATTGGCCTTTTCATAGAGCGGCCAAAACCGCTGGTCGCTCAACGCAACGCCGTTTATGTTGCTGTAAACCATCACTCCCTTAAATTCCAGTTCATTGAATGCACGCTCCAACTCAATGACAGAAGCATCCGGATCATTCATCGGGAGTGTGGCCAGAGCTGTAAAACGGTCGGGGTATTCATTTCTGATTTTTGTGAAACCGTCATTGACCATCTGAGCAAGCTCTGTAGAGCGTTCAGGAGACTCGATCTGAGTTCCAGGCGTTGTGAATGTGAGAATTTGCATATCCACCGCGGCCTTTTTTAATGACTTTTCCCGAAAATCAATATCCCTGTGTGAGGGAACGAGGATGTTGTAATCTCCCGGATAATGCAAAAGCGGATTATTTTCTGCATCGTAAGTCACTTTGATATTGCTCGGTCCTTTTCGGATGGCCTCAACGTATTCCGGCGGATAAAAATGGTTGTGAAAATCAATGATCATCTGTTTTACTCCTTTTCTTTTTTCTTGCCCATAAGAAATAAACTGGCAACCCAGCTAAAACCAGAGAGAGTCCGAACACGCTTTCTCCTGGGTCAGATACTATTTGACTGGCGACAATAGCCAAGGATGAGATGATAAATATAGCTGGGATCACTGGATAACCCCAGATCCTGTAACCGCGAACAATATTCGACCTGCGGCGCAGCAAGATCAATCCTATGGCCATCAGAGCAAAAAAAATCCATTCTGTGTAGACAACCCTGGTGAAGAGTGTTCTATACGTGCCGGTTATAACAAGGATCGAAGACCAAACCGCCTGGATGGCAATAGCTTTATGAGGAGTGTTGTATCGAGGATGAATTGCACCTACCCATTGAAACAACAGTCCATCTTTGGCCATAGAATAATACACTCGTGGCCCGCAGAGGATAATTCCGCTTAAAGCCCCGAATGTCGAAAAAATAACCAGAGCGGACATGAAGGAACCGCCTCCATATCCAAAGAGAGCATCCGCTGCATCCGCAGCAATCCGTTTAGATGATGCCACCACCTCCAGCGGCAAAACATACATGTACACGGCATTCAAAGCGATATAGCACAAAGTAACCATCAGTGTCCCGATCATCAGTGCCTGTGGAATCGTCTTGCGAGGATTAAGAGTCTCCTCGGCATTATATGTGACCATATGCCAGCCCCCAAAAGCAAACAGCCCCGCAACAAGTGCAAGAAAAAAATCATTCATGGAAATCCTAGCACTTGCGACTTCATCCATTACAAAATGGTCCTGACCTCTTGAACCGAATATAAAACCCAGAATGACAAGGACGATGATGGCGACCACTTTTCCAAAAGTAAAAAGAGTCTGCATCGCACTGCCCTGTTTGACACCCAGGTAATTGACAGCAGAAATTGCAAGAATCACTGCGATCGAAACACCCTTAATTCCGATATCTCCCAGATGTACAAAATAATCCACATAACGCGCAAAAATAACGGCAATCGCGGCAATAATCCCGGAATGGATGCTCCAGAACATCCCCCATCCCCATAAAAACCCGACAGAAGGGGAAAAGGATTCTTTGAGGAAAACATAAACTCCTCCAGTTTTAGTGAAAATGGAAGCGAGTTCCGCACAAACCAGAGCGCCGAAAAATGTCAACACTCCAGCAACCAGCCATACCAGGAAAATTCCTGCTACAGAGGGAATATATCCCGTTATCTCAGAAGGTTGGACAAAAATCGATGCACCGATTATCGTCCCTGCAACCATGGCTGTTGCTTGAGGCAAACCGATCGCCCTCCGCAATCCAGGCGTTTTTTGGATGCTCATGATTCAACCTGATTCATTTCCTGTTTCTGATAGGTCTATTCCCTTTTTCATCCGGTTTTCAGTTTTCTCCTCTTAAAATAAATGAAAAAGACCCCGCCGATGGCCATGAATATCAAGCCCGCCCAAGCCTGTTTCGGTTTTTCTATCAGAGTATTCACGACAAAAAATGTGGAGATAATGATAAATATGGCTGGTGTAACCGGGTAACCCAAAGTCTTATAT
>DAOVAM010000249.1 GCA_030671065.1 Candidatus Aminicenantota bacterium | reverse complement strand
TACCGGAAGAATGAGGATTGACATCTACCCCAGTGAACAGCTGGGCTCTGAACGGGAATGCCTGGAACTTCTTCAGATCGGAAGCGTAGGAATGACAAAGGTTTCCTGCAGCGTTCTCGAAGGTTTCGTTCCTTCCATGAGTGTTTTGAGCCTGCCCTTTCTTTTCAGGGACGAAGAACACGGTTTCAAGGTTCTGGATGGAGAGATCGGCAGGAGATTGCTCCTGGCCGGTGAAAAGTACTGGCTGAGGGGATTGTGTTTCTACGATGCCGGGAGCCGGAGTTTTTACACGATAGAAAAACCGATTCTGGCACCCCCAGACCTTGTCGGGATGAAAATCCGGACACAGGAAAGCCCGACTTCCATGAGGATGGTCCAGGCACTCGGCGGTTCGCCCACACCGATTGCCTGGGGCGAGCTGTATTCAGCCCTCCAGCAGGGAGTTGTGGACGGAGCGGAGAACAATCCACCGAGTTTTCACCTTTCGAAACATTACGAAGTCTGTAAATACTACACTCTCGACGAGCACACAGGTGTTCCGGATGTCCTCCTCATAAGTACAAAGATCTGGAACGGTCTTTCATCGGAGTTTCAGGGGATCCTTCAGGAATCAGCGGAGGAATCCGCGGAGCTCCAGAAAGAACTGTGGAAGAAAGCGACTCGAGAGGCTCTGGAGCATGTTCAGGAAGCTGGAGTGAAAATCTTTTATCCGGATAAAACTCTTTTTTCCGAGAAAGTCAAACAGATTTACGAAGAATACAGAAAACAGCCAGAGCTTTATCAGCTCATTCAGGAAATTAAGGCGGTGAAGTGATGCTCGAGAAGGCTAAAAAAAGAGTCGATAAGATTCTGGAATGGGTTTTGATAATCCTGGTGGCTGTCAATGTGCTGAATGTCCTGTGGCAGGTATTTACACGCTTCGTCTTGAAAGATTCAAGCTCTTTTACTGAGGAATTGGCCCGGTATCTTTTAATCTGGGTGGGCCTGTTGGGAGCGAGCTACGCAGCCGGTAAGAAAATGCACCTGGCCATCGATGTGGTGTTGAGAAGTCTTACTGGAAAGGCCAGAGAGATGGCGGAATTGAGTGTTCAGGCATTTATCTTTCTCTTTTCCCTTTCCGTGATGGTCATCGGGGGCATACGTCTTGTTGCAATCACGTTAAGGTTGAATCAGATATCTGCGGCCCTCCGGATTCAACTGGGGTATGTCTATTGTGTGCTTCCTTTGAGTGGGCTGTTGATCATGTTTTATACGGTCGTTTTTATCATGAATAGAATCCACTCATTCAAGAGGAGGACAGCTGGATTTCATGCTGATCCGTTGAAAGCAAGATCAATGCAGGAATAGGAATGGAAATCGCCCATATCTTGGTCCTCATCTTCAGCTTTACCATTCTTCTGGTTCTCGGTGTCCCAATCTCATTCAGCATAGGAATCGCTACGATCGCCACCATGCTGATGGGCATCGAGGGCGGCCCGGCTCTGACGACTGTGGCCCAGCGTATGGCAACTGGACTGGACAGCTTTGCCCTTCTGGCCATTCCTTTCTTCATCCTCTCCGGACAGCTTATGAACCGGGGAGGGATTGCCCGGCGGCTGATCGATTTTGCGAAAACTCTTGTCGGCATGTTCCCAGGAGGTCTGGCATTCGTAAACACTATGGCGGCCATGCTTTTTGGTTCGATTTCCGGTTCTGCTGTTGCCACAGCATCTGCCATCGGAGGATTCATGGTCCCGACCATGCAAAAAGAGGGGTATGACCTGAATTACAGTGCTGCCGTCAACCTCACGTCTGCAACAACCGGATTGATTATTCCCCCGAGCAATATTCTCATCGTCTATTCGTTGGCCAGTGGAGGCGTTTCCATCGGGGCGCTGTTTGTTGCCGGGTATTTTCCTGGTATCGTCATCGGGCTCTCTTTGATGGTTGTGGCTGGTGTGATCGCACACAAGAAGAAATACCCGGTCAGCGAGAAAGTCAGGATCAAGGATGGTATTCTCCGGTTCCTGAATGCTGTGCCAAGCCTATTCTTGATCATACTGGTCATCGGTGGAATCGTTGCCGGTTACTTCACGGCGACAGAAGCTTCGGCCATCGCTGTTCTGTATGCGTTTATTCTCTCAGTCCTCATTTACAGGGAGGTCAAATGGAAAGATCTTCCGAAAATCCTTCTGGACTCAGCGACTACGACAGCCATTGTGATGCTGCTCATCGGAACATCGATGGGAATGTCCTGGCTCATATCCTATGAAAATATCCCTCAAAATATCAGCGCAGCACTAATGGCGCTTTCCAGCAGCCGAATCATCATCCTCTTGTTCATCAATTTTCTTCTTCTTCTTGTGGGAATTTTCATGGATATTACACCTGCTGTATTGATTTTTACTCCGATTTTTCTGCCTGTAGTGACACAGTTGGGAGTTGATCCGATCCATTTCGGGATTATAATGGTCTTGAATCTCAGTATCGGTTTATGCACTCCGCCTGTCGGAACCGTTCTCTTCGTCGGATGCGGGATCGCGGGAACGAGTATTTCTAAAGTCCTGAAGCCGCTTTTGCCTCTTTTTCTCGCTATGCTCATTGCGCTCCTTTTGGTGACGTTCATTCCTTCAATTAGTTTGTTTTTGCCGAAACTCTTCGGCTATTGAATCATTCAGAAAATATGCCGGCACCTTACATTTTTTTCTACCTTTTCTTTGCAACTTATGGTCTTGGTTTTCGTACTAAATAGTGAGACAGAAAAAAGGGGCCAGGCCCCTTTTTTCACTAAGATAATGGGTATTTAAAGAGGAAAAAGGGGCCATAAATATGAAAAAGGGGCCTGGCCCCTTTTTTCTCCCGATTATTTGACTCTTTGGAGAAGAGTTGATATTCTTTATTTTGACCCAATAAGGATCCTCCGTGCATGAAATGTCCTAAATGCCAAACAGTAAATCCTGAAGAAAGTCGTTTCTGCAATCACTGCGCAACACCCCTTCCTCCCTCCGGGGACATCTCTGGCCTGCATACAAAAACTCTTCAAGTCCCTGTCATTGAATTAACCAGAGGTTCCACTTTTGCCGGCAGGTATGAATTCATCGAAGAGCTGGGAAAAGGCGGGATGGGTCGGGTCTTTAAAGTTTTTGATAACAAGATCAAGGAAGAAGTGGCTTTGAAGCTTTTGAACCCTGATATTGCCTCTGATGAAAGAACCATTACCCGCTTCAGCAACGAGCTGAAATTCGCACGCAAGATCAGCCATAAAAATGTCTGCCGCATGTTTGATCTGAACGATGAGAAAGGGACACACTACATCACTATGGAGTACGTGCCGGGTGAG
>DAOVAM010000014.1 GCA_030671065.1 Candidatus Aminicenantota bacterium | reverse complement strand
CCTGGTTCGATAAAGTTGGAACTCCCTCTGTAGAAACACGGGATGAGATTGTGATGGCAAGCCTCGAGAGAGCCTTAGAGTGGCTGGAAGGGAACTATGGATCTTCTGAGAATTGGGATTGGATGAATATCCATTCTATCCGATTCCAGCATGCTCTAGGAGAAGTCCCTCTCTTCAAATTTTTCAACAGGGGGCCCTATCCTGTTGACGGCAACGCATTCTCTGTGAGATCTTCCTTTGGACCAGGATACGGAACGTCAAGCGGTGCTTCCTTCCGGCAAATCATCGATCTGTCTGATTGGAAGAATTCGATATGCGTCATCACATCAGGCCAAAGTGGAAGCTTTCTGAGCCGGTTTTACGACGATCAGATACCCCTCTGGTTGGAAGGCGAGTATCATCCAATGCTCTTTGACTCTGAGTCAATAGAGGCGAATTCATTCGGGACACTGAAGCTAACGCCTTCAGAGAGAAAATAGGATGCGGACTGATTGGAAAAAAATTGAAAACACTTAGATTAAGAAATAGAGGCCATAATGAACGTACATGAATATTTGAAAGAGGATCATATTTTCCTCGATTTAGAGCCTGGGGATAAAAAACATGTTCTTGAGAAATTTGTTTCGGCTCTTAAAAAAAAGGGATTGATATCAAGAGGAAGAATTATTCTTGAGGAGCTTCTCAAAAGAGAAAATCTTGGGAGTACTGGTTTGGAGAAGGGAATAGCCGTCCCTCATGCTTTGATCAAGAAAATAAAAGAGCCGATTGTGGCCTTAGCCCTAATCAAAGATGGGATTGATTTTAAAGCCGTGGATCAAATGCCTACTTATATCATTCTCCTGCTTTTAGGAGATAAAGACAATCCTGGATTTCAGCTCAAATTATTGGGACATATCTGTCGTATGGTTAAGGAGACCGAATTTGTGGAAAAAATCAAAAAAGCGGAGACACCTCAGGACATTTGGTCCATTTTGAAGGAAGAAGAACAGAATATATAATGTAACTGTTGATTCCTACCCTGAATAAATTAGAGAAGCGTGAAGATGTCTTGGAGGGATTCAATCCTGTTTTTCTAGATGAGGTGTTGTCCTTGGCCGACCTGCATTGCGTTTTTTATAGCTTTATGAGTGAGTTCAGTGGCAAGATGACATGCTTTTTCCAGAGAGCTTCCTTTGGCCAGATAAGTCAGAAGACTCGATGAAAGAAAACATCCTGTTCCATGGACTTTTTTCTTGAGTTTGTCCTTCTTGAAAAAATAAAACGCCTTCCCATCATACAGAAGATTGATACTCTTTTTTTGAAAATTTCCTCCTGTGACAAGACAGGAAGCAGAGATGAGAGAATAGATTCTCTCTGCCACCTTTTTCATGTCTTCTTCATCTCGAATCTTCATTCCCGAGATCAAACTTGCTTCCTCCATGTTCGGAGTCAGGAGAGAGATATTCCCATTAATGTCTGAGATGTAATCCGGAATAGCCTCTCGTTCTACGAGCCAGGTGCCTGAGCTGGATTTAAAGACAGGATCCACTATTCTCGGAACATCTGGATTATTTCTCAATATTTCCTTAATCACAGGAATGTTTTCTCCACAGCCAACCATACCGACCTTTATTCCCGAGATGGAAACGTCTGCTTTGAGTGTTTCATACTGATCTTCCAGAAATTCTGGGGGGATGCAGTGGACTTTTTTCACACACTCTGTGTTTTGTGATGTCAGAGAGGTCAATACGGCCATTCCCTGGAAGCCCAAAAGCTCGAAGACTTTCAGATCGAGTGAGACACCTGCTCCGGATGTGGGATCAAACCCAGCTACAGAGAGAAGGATATTTTTCATGAGTGATATAGTAAATCCTGAATCCATGGAAATTTCTACCAAAGTTAGTTTTTATTGTCAAATCAGCGGGATCAGGCTCTTTAAACCTGCTCCGGTTTTAATTTTATGAATTGGAGGGAAGGGCTTACTCTTTATTGGGGCTTGTGATAATATAGAGGCAGTACAAAATGAAGGAAAGGGCTCATATTTTAATTTCAGGATGGGTTCAGGGAGTTTTTTTCCGTGACCAAACTCAAAAATGGGCTACTTCCCTGCATCTGACAGGATGGGTGAGAAATTTAAAGGATGGAAAGGTTGAAGTCGTCGCCGAAGGAGAAAGGGAAAACATTAATGACCTTATCAGTAAACTGGAGCAGGGACCAAATCTAGCCAAAGTGGATAATGTGGATGTGACATGGGAAGAATATAAAGGGGAATTCAAGGATTTTAGCATAACTCACGCTGACCTCTGGTAAATAAAAAAATCTCGGATTCATCCATGATTTTCGGAGTCTGGATTCTTGCTCCGGATTATCTGTGATGATTTGGTCTCTCTTCCAGGTTCGTCCGGAAGGAATGCCTCAGGAGAAAAGACAGGGGGATTAGGTAGAGGTTAATGGGGCTTTTTTTGTTCCAAAAACTTCTGCCTGCACTCATTCGAGCAAAAATAATATTCCTTTCCCGCATAATTCGCCTTGAGGGCATTTTCCTTAGGCAGATAAGTATTGCACATTTCATCTCTGACCATTAGGCCAGAAGGACGTTTGGAGACTCGGGGAGTACTCCCCTTGTTCAGAACCTTAAAAAAACGATAAAGCCAGTAGATGATATAAATGAGGAAACCATACAGAATGATCTTAAAAAATGACGCCATATCTTTAAATTAGACGATTTATATGGCTCTGTCAAACGAAGGCATAAGACGGGGACGTAAGATGGGGAACGTCCCCATTATACTGTTCAATTTTTTCTTGATTATTGAAAAGCTTAAAAGTAACATGAAATAGAAATAAGTCAAATAATCAGATGGTCATGATCATAATTATTAAGCATACATATCGTCATCTTTCTTCCTGAGAGAGGAGCAATCATGGATTTATTGTTAACCGAAGAGCAGAAAATTTTAAGGGATTCGATCAAGAATTTTGCCGAGAAAGAGATTCAACCTCGAATCAAGGAGAGTGATGAGAAAGGGGAATGGCCAGAGGAGTTAACGACACAATTGGGGGAGATGGGATTGCTGGGGATTATCATTCCTCCGGAATTCTCAGGAGCAGGTTATTCAAACGTGGATTATGTGATCATTCTGGAAGAAATCTCCAAGAAGGATCCTTCTGTCGGCCTGGTCGTGGCTACTCATAACTCGCTGTGCTCGAATCACATCAACCTTTTCGGGGATGAAGAACAAAAAAAGAAGTACCTGACACGGTTAGCTTCAGGCCAGACTCTGGGAGCTTGGAGCCTCACAGAGCCAGAAGCTGGTTCTGATGCATCGTCCTTGAAAACCAAGGCCGTTAAAGACGGAAAACAATGGATTCTCAACGGAACAAAACGTTTTATTACGAACGGATCATTTGCAGAAATTCACGTGGTGATGGCCGCTACAGATTCAGAAAAAGGGAGAAAAGGCATATCCGCTTTTATTTTAGAGAAGGGGATGGAAGGGTTTAGCGTGGGAAAAAAGGAAGATAAATTGGGCATTAGGTCAGCCGATACATCCGAGCTCATCTTTGAAGATGTCAGGGTTCCGGAAGAAAACATGCTGGGAAACGAAGGAGAGGGATACAGGCAGGCTATGACTATTCTCGATGGCGGGCGAGTCAGTATCGCTGGTTTTTCTCTAGGAATTGCCGCAGGAGCTCTTGAAGAAAGCCTGAAGTATGCGAAAGAAAGGGTACAGTTCAATCAGCCAATCGTCAATTTTCAAGCTATTCAATGGATGCTTGCTGATGGTTTTACTGAATTGGAAGCCGCGCGTCTATTAACCTACAAAGCCGCATTCCTTGAAGACCAGGGCAAAAAGATCCCGAAGGAATCTGCCATGGCCAAGCTCTTTGCGAGTGAATTAGCCGTAAAAGCTTCTTCTATGGCCGTGCAGATCTTTGGAGGCTATGGATTTACCAAAGACTATCCGGTGGAGAAGTTCTATCGGGATTCGAAGTTAGCCACTATAGGGGAAGGAACGTCTGAGATCCAACGCTGGATCATTGCACAGAAGGTTCTTTCTGAATATTGAGTTCAATCGGAGACTTGATTTTGTATCCTGTAACCTTTACCCTTTTTCTCGAATACAGGATAAAATACTCCTTTTTTAGAAAAGGAAATTTTACTACCGCAGGCTGAAGGCGAGTATGGATAGGAACAAAATGTCTGACTTGGCCCAGGGGGTCATTAAAGGAGACCACAGAGCCATTGCGCGGGCCATTTCTCTTGTGGAGAACAACAGGAGCACGGCTCAGGAAATGATGAAGAAGATTTTCCCTCATACTGGAGAATCCATCATTATCGGAATCACGGGCGCACCGGGCTCTGGTAAAAGCACGTTGGTTGACCAGATGTTGGGCTTCCTACGGAAAAAAGGAAAAAAAATTGGCATTGTGGCAGTGGATCCGTCCAGTCCTTTCAGTGGAGGGGCAATTTTGGGGGACAGGATCAGAATGATGCAGCACAGTGTGGACCCTGAAATCTTTATCCGCAGTATGGCCACACGTGGCCATTTGGGAGGAGTGGCTAAAGCAACAGGCGAAGCAATCGCTGTCCTTGAAGCAGCAGGGAAGAATTTTATCCTTGTGGAAACGGTCGGAGTAGGACAGGATGAAGTTGAGGTTGTAAAGCTTGCGGACATCATTCTCGTTATTTTGATCCCTGGGGCAGGGGATGAGATTCAGGTGTTCAAAGCCGGAATCATGGAAATTGCTGACATTTTTATTCTGAACAAGGCGGACTCGCCTCTAGCTGAAAGAACAGAAAAACAGCTCAGAGCCATGCTCGACCTTGGTTTGGGAGGAAAGGCTCCACCGCCTGTGATCAACACCGTGGCCACAGAGGGAAAAGGAGTGGATAAGCTTATCGATGAGATTGACAAATTTGTTGTGGATAAAGATCGGGAGTTGCGGGATTCTAGGAAGAAAAAACTCATCCCCTGGATGCTGATGGATATTATCAGTGAAAAAATTTATCGTTCTGTGACTCGGGACATTAAGGCTTCAGAGTTTGAAGACCTCATCGAGAAAATTCACAGGAGAGAGATCGATCCTTATACGGTCGCTGATAAAATCGTCGATAGATTAAAGAAGGGCAGGTGATCTTGCCCGAGAAACGTCATTTGGTGTTCTGTTTTTTCATATGGGAAGGAGAACAATCAGGATGAAAATTGAACACATTGGAATCGCAGTAAAGAATCTTGAAGAAAGTGTGACTCTGTGGACTGAAATGCTCAATCTGAAGGCGCGAGGAATTGAAGAAATTAAAGAAAGAGGAGTGAAATTAGCTCATCTCGAGCTCGAAGATGGGCCATCTGTTGAATTGGTGACTCCTTGTGGAGAAAACGCACCTCTTGAAAAATTCCTGGAAGAAAAAGGAGAAGGAATCCACCACTTCTGCATCGAAGTTGAGGATATTGAGGTTGCCGTAGCAAAGCTGCAGGAAAGAGGAATCCATTTTGTTCACGATGAACCGCAAAAAGGAGCTGAAGGAAGCCTGATCGCATTTATTCATCCCCGGAATTTCAACGGAGTGCTGATAGAGCTGAAGGAAGTCAAATCTAAAACCTGATGTCAGGGAAAATCCTTTTACTGAACGTTGAGGATCACTATCCTTCTGGCGAAGGCTCTGGCATCTTCCAGGTCGGCTTCGTCAGGATGGGTTTGGGCAGAGGCTGCCATTTCCGCCCATAACTTGTGTTCAGGAGATTTACTCAAAACTTCAAGGGCTTCTGAGGAAACTTTCCCTCGGCAGGAAAAAGTTCCCAGGACTTTTGCTGTCGAGGCTGTGACCGCTGCATGTTCGAGAGCCTCCTGGGAAAGATGGCTTCCAGTGATTGAGCCGTGGGTGGAAAACAGAGCGATTTTTTTCCCTGCGGGGATTCTGTTGAGCAGGCTCTCGATATTGAAAGGAACGCTGTGGGAGTGGACAGGGAATCCGATGAATATGAGGGTGTAGCCATCCACTTCTTGAATGTCATCAACAGGTTTTATCGTTTTATCTCCCTCCACTGTATCGTGTATGGCTTCGGCAATCCTTTTCGTGTTTCCTGTCAGGCTGAAGTATGCAATCAGAATTTTAGACATCCTCAATCTCCCTCGAAATCCTGAATTTGTGTCTTGGTTTCAACAGGATAAGAGCTCAGCTCTGTTTTTTATCCTTTTTGACTCAAGAAGGATATCATTTTTCCATAAAATTCAAAAAAATGCCAATAAAAGCAATCCGAGATCATGATTTCTAGACAAGTAATCTGTTCTTAATGCTTTTTTGGAAGAGTTATTAAAATTTGAGTCCCTTTTTTCTCCTTGCTTGCTGCTCGAATCGATCCTCCGTGTTCTTCTATGATCTTTTTAGATATGGGCAGTCCTAATCCTGTTCCCATGTCTTTGGTTGAGAAATTGGGCTCAAAGATTCTCTCCAGCATTTCTTTTTTGACACCCATTCCTGAATCTCTGATTTCCAGCCTGATTCTGTTTTTTGTTTCCAAAGCACGGATTTCAATCTCTCCCTTTCCCTGGATGGCTTCGATGGCATTGATGAAAATGTTTCTTAATGCAATCATCATCTTGCTTCTATCTCCAAGTGTGTGAAAATCTCGGCCCTCATATTCTTCTTTGAATTTGATTCGTTCGGAGATCATATTTTTATAAGGAGAAGCTGTTTCCTGGATGAGTTCCTTCAGGTCAAAAGGTTTTTTCTGAATGGCGATTTCCTTGGATGTCTCCAGGAATTCCTGCGAAATTTTTCTTAAATTTTCGACTTCTTTGATAATATAGGAAGCGGATTCCTGAAGAGCCTGGTCAAAATTTTTCCTTTTATCCTTATACACTCTGAGTAAATGTTCTGCTGAAAGCTGGATGGGCGTCAGGGGATTCTTGATCTCGTGAGCGACTTTCCTTGCCATTTCTGCCCATGCTACCTTTTTACTCATGTCTGTCAGATCCTGCTGGTGCTTCTTCAGATTTTTGATCATCGTGTTGAATCCTTCAATCAGGGTTTTCATCTCATCCTGAGGTTTATGCGGAATGGAAATCTCAAGGTTTCCGGAGCTCACTTCTTTAGTCCCAACCAGAAGCTTTCTTATGGGAGTAACGATCATGTGACCTATCCCTCGGGCAAAAGTAAGGACCACAGCAATGAAAAAGACAGAAATAAAAAACAGAAATTCAATCAGATCTTCAGTTGCCCTGGATATCTCCTGTTGTTCTAAGGGAAAGGGGAGTGAAATCAGAAGAATAGAATCTCCAAGTGAGTAGGATGTTGTGAGAGTGTGGAATGAGTAATTTCCTATTTTTTGGGTTTGGGTGTAATAAGGATTATTTTCATACTGAATTTTGTAATAGATTTCCCCGTCGATCAGGTCGGGAAGCAGCCCGGAGTCATAGAATTCGCGTCGGCTGGAAGATATGATCCTCCCATCTTGAAAAAGATTCACGTCACTGGAAATAATGGAGCTGATCTCCAGGACCACATCTTCCGGGGGAGTGATCAGAGAGAGCATTTCTTCTTGCTGCGTGAGCATGAAGTCCTCCATGATTCGGCGGACAAAATTGGCGTGGATTTCTGCTTTTTCTGTGAACTGTTTGGTGATGATTTGAGCGAAGAAACTCCTGGTTAAAAAAGTGAAGAGAAAGAGCGGGATGAGCGCAATGGCCACGAAAGAGATATACACGCGGTTTGAAAAAGACCAGAAAGGACTTCTGAACTTCTTTCCCGAGATGATAGAGATGAGAATGAGGAAGAGAAGAGATACGGTGAGGTAGAAAAACAGAAGCCTTAGAATTTCTGTCGAAAAATTAAGGAAATTCTTCTTCGGTAAGAATAGAGAATAAATCCTGTAGTCCTTCTTGAAGTAAAAAGAGCGGAATTTTTTCTGCTTGTCGATGAAAGTTGACCAGAGAGGATCTTGAGAATCGATTTTTTCCAGAACAGCAGGCGGAATTCCTGAAGAGATGTTGTTGGGATTGAAGATCAATTTTCCCTCTGAGTCGAATATGGCAAACCCCAGATCTAACTGGTTAAGAGAAGGTATGGATGTGACTCTCAGGAGTTCAAAATAGGGATTGGCTGAATACAGGAACGGAAGCATGTCATAATCGATAGAAAGGTAGAGAATGGTTCTTCCCAAGTGATCGTCTTCCTCGATCCAGTCTTTATAGCCGAGCAGAAAATCTCTCTCTTCACCCATTATAGGAATATTCAAATAGGAGATGGACCATGCTTGGCTGAGCGGAAGCTCAAAGTCATAGCTGTAGAGTTCGGGAACATTCAGAGAGAACCGGGAGAGTAACTCTCCGTCAGGATCGAGAATTTCCAGGCTTGAATACCAGTTGAATTTTGCTGGTAATGTCCTCTCCCATAATGAATGCGCAAAATCAGATGATTGAGCCTTCTGCAGGAAAGAGATGATGGATTCTTCCCTTTTGTCGATTTCTGGGAAAGACTGGTTGAGTATGAAGAAGCCCCAGGGTTCCTGGGATTTTATGATGTTCTGGAGAGAATTTTGGAGGAGAGAGTTATTCCGGCTGGATGCGGAATAATGGAGCGAGGTGTAGGTGAGGAGCGTGATAAGAAGAAGAGCCGAGAGCATAACGGCTTTTCTTTTGAGAAACCTTGGGAAAAAAGAGACAAACAGGACGAGAAGGAGAATCAGAAACTGAAGAATGAAGAGTAAGGGAGAATTCATGTTTTTAAAGAAAAAGACATAGGCTCCGAACTCTAAGATGATGACACACAGCGGCAGAAGCAGCTTCACGGAGTGAAGCGAGATTATCCTCAGACATACGAATAGGGCGAAAACGATGACACAGAAGAAAAAAAAGATGCTGAAGTGAAGAAGGAAAAATGAAAGATTGAGAGAAAAACGAAGCAGGTTAATGTTGGAATGAGAGACGAGGCGGAAAAGAAATTCTTGAAAGACAAATACAGAAAATAGAGAGATGGATACAAAGACAACACTGATGGGCACTGAAAGAAGTGTGAATTTTCCACCCTTATCTTGATAAAGGCCGCGAGAATAAATTGCCAAGCAACCAGCGATCGAAAAAAGAAAAAATGCAGTAAGGAAAATATCAGCAGGAGATTTTGTGAGGATCCAGATGGAGAAGAAACTCGCCGAAGAAGGAGAGAAAACAGATAGAGATTGGAGCTTTTCCAGGTTGCTCAACGGGAAAAAAATGAATCTGAGCCCGACTAATATCAGGATAACAAGCAATCCAGGCAGGGATTTCCGTTCTTTGTAGAATGAGGGAGATTTGACGAAATAAATGAGGAGAGAGAGAAGAGAGAGCCCGAGGAGCAGGTAAAAAACAAGAAGGATATTTTCTTTTTGATGGGTGAGTTTTGCAGAAAGTGTCAGAGGATTGAGGGAAACTGCTGCCACGATCTTTTGTGCGTCGTTCCTCAAAGGAAAGAGCATCGGTGGAATCTCTTCCTGAGATCCTGCCTGTCCGAAATATTCATCCGCATGCCGGGAAAAGAGTTTTTCGAATCCTGATACATCATCCCGAAAATCCTGGTAATCAATGGCGCTGTTGTCGAGCAGTTTAGGTTTCAAGAAATGGTAATCTTTGAGATAGGGTGTTTTAAATTCCGGAATGAATGCCAGAAGCCTGTAGAAGATGACGAAATCGTCCGGGCTGACTCTGTGGAGTGCAGCAAGATAGACGGATGATTTATGGTCGATCAGGAAAGAAGACTCTTGCTCGAGAAGATTGGAAGCATTTTCATCAGTAAAAGAGGTTTCAATAAAATCAGCGATATTCCCCAACCAGAGGATGAGTCGTCCATCACTGGCGTAATAGCCGATACCTTCAATTTCTGCATCAAGGTCAAACTTTTTAAACAGATTGAAGATCTCATTCTTCTCTTCAGGGAAGGGAGAACTCAAGATCATTTTTTTCTTCAGGTCCATGTGTGCCATAAGAGATTTGAATTCGTTTTTAATGGCTTTTGCCTGACTTCTCATTTGTTCCCTGCTTTTATGATTATAGTTGGAAGAAACGAATGTGGGCAGGAGGAATGAGAGAATCAACATAATGGCTGTGAGGGTAATTCCTGAAAGAAATCCCAGGAAGAAGCCTTTGTTTTTACGCGGTTGAGCAAAAATATTCAAATTTTTTCCGCCTTGATCTCTATTATTTTCCAAACACTGCCATCTGTTTCCTGAGCTTGATTCTGCAGAAGGGGCGAAGCTCGATTTTGATGTACTTTTTCGTTCACCAGGAAAAAGAAAATATTCAGGACATGCTGATTGTTATTCTTATTGTCCCTGAAAGACCATCTGGCTTTAAAAATAAAATTCTCGTTTTCTGATACTGGAGGGATTTCGCTCTCTGAAAAAAATTCAAAGGTTGTGTAGGAGGAAAATATTTTTTTAAACAAAAAATAAGATTGTTGATTGGAGAGCTGGTCTGAGAAAGAAATGGGCTCTGGGAGGGAGATGTTCACAGAACTGTTTGCTGAAAGAAGAGAATAAAGAATCTTCGGATTGTCTTGGAGGAATGCTTTTTCTATATTCTGAGTGGTCGTGGAAAGAAGGGAGAACAACACTGGAAGGAGGATTTTGAGATATATCACTTAAAAAATATTACCACAGCTTTCTGGGCTTAGGCAAGAGAATACGGCAAGCTCAGATGGATAAAATGTTTTGGATTTATCTGATACTTAGCGCTTTTTTGTTTCTTTTTTCTCAGGGCTTTCGACGTGTTCCATCTCCTTGGAAATAATGGTTTTGAGTTCTTTTTGGATTTTGTCTATCTTGTGCAGTTGGCTCGATATTTTTGTAAAGAGAGGGTCCTGGTTCTTTATCCCCTCCTCGATCAGAAATGCGGCACTCTCAGATCGGCTTTTGAACAATCCTGCATCGACCAGCATTTTGAGTTTTCTCTCGCTTTCTTCACTGATCCTGATGGAGAGGACTGTGTTTCTTGAGGTCACGGTTCTATCGATGACTTTTTTGATCGATTCTGCTGTCTTTGTTGCGAATTTTTCAACTTGAGTCCCCAGTTCATCCAGGGCACTCGGATGTTTCTTTATTTTCTTTTTGGATTTTGTTTCTTGTTTCGTTTTTTTGTTTTCCATGCTCTATATCTCCTGTAATTTGTAATTTAATTACAATATACAGAAATACATATGGGATGTCAAGTATTTAAGTCGGAGAGGGAAAGCAAGGTCTTCAGTGATTTCTAGACAGTAGCTTTTAAACCCTGCTTTTATACAGAAAAAAAGTCGGTCAGGCTGAGGACTGCTGGATTTAACTGTCTATTCTTTTTCCTCTTTGTCTTCTTTTTCCTCTTTGTCTTCTTTTCCCTCTTCTTCTTGTGTTTCTTTCTCCAGCTTTTTTGTTCTCAAGGCATCTTTGATGCTGCTGATTCCTGCGATAAATGCGATCAGGCCGAAAAAGAAGAGGATTGGAGGAATCATTCCAAAGACGAGTTCATAGAATTCACGCCACCACACAAAAACAGCTAAGTACACGCCTCCAGCCATGGCGACGAGTCCTAATAGGATAGCAAGGAATTTTCCCATTGACATACCTCCCAATAACGCACAAAATTTGGGTTTTTCAGAGGCGCATTATAACAAATCAAATATGAAGAAGCAATATATAATAATTGAGGAGAGAAGGCGATTAGAAGGAAGGGAGCAGTGGTTCACACTCATTAGACAGTTTCAGAGGAGGACATTCATAGAAATAAGATCTCTGATTTCCTGTTGATCAATCCTGAAGAATAGGAGGTTAGAATGACAGCTTTATAGAAAAAGTTGCTCATCGCTCTTTTTATATGCCTCCTGATGAGATAGAATAAAAATCAATCCATCATATGAAAAAAGGAGGTAGACAGACAAATGCTGTATAACCGAGTGAAAGGTCTTGGTCTATGCTTTATTTTGCTCATGGGTGTATCTCTGTTTTCATGGGCTTCTGAGAAGAACGATTCCTTTAAAATTGGAGATCTCAAGGTTGCTCCTGGGGAATCGAAGTCCGGATACCTTCCAGTCCCCGAGAAAAATGGCGTCAGCAGCTTTATTCCTGTGACTGTCATCAACGGCGCCAAGAAAGGAAAAGTTCTCGCCCTTGTGGCCGGTGTCCACGGCTACGAATATCCTCCCATACTTGCCCTTTACCGGATAAAAAAGAAGATCGATCCTCAGTCTTTATCAGGGACCTTGCTAATGGTTCATATCGCGAATATCCCTGCGTTTCAGAGGAGAATCATCTATTACAATCCCTTTGATTGGAAGAATCTGAACCGCGTCTTTCCTGGAGATCCTGCGGGAACGATCAGCCAGAGGATTGCTTATGTTTTGACGCAAGAGGTCATCAAAAAATGTGATTTTCTGATAGACCTTCATTGTGGGGACGGGAATGAAGCCCTGATTCCTTATACATACTGGATGGCCAGCGGGGATGAGAAGACGAATGAAATCAGCAAAAAAATGGTGCTCGCATTTGGAATAAAATACATAATCATCGATAAAACACGAACACAGGACATCAAGGATTCCAAGTACATGGGGAACACAGCCATTCTCCATTCCAAGCCGGCCATCACCACAGAATCAGGGTATTTGGGCAAGACAGATGAGGAATCTGTTGTCCGCAACATTAAAGGGATCTTCAACGTGATGAAGCTTTTTCAGATGGTCGAGGGAAAGCCTGAGTTTGTTTCTGATCCTGTGTGGATCGACCAATACAAAGTTGTTTATTCTGAATGGGACGGCCTGTTTTACCCGCAGATAAAGATGGGCTATTATGTCACTCAAGGGCAGAAAGTGGGGTACATCACAGATTACCTGGGCAACATAAAGGAAGAGCTTCGTGCCCCATTCAGTGGAATCATTCTGTACATCATCGAAACACCCCCGACCAGCAAGGGAGAGCCTCTGTTTGAGGTAGGAAGAGTGAAGGAGGAATGAACTGGAGTATTCCAGCCTGATGGGATCAAAACAAACAGGCATGGGAAAGTTTTGAAATGATCAGGGTTCATGAGGATGAAAAAATAGGGAGTGGTGTGTGAGGCTTCGAGGCGCTATTTTCGACATGGATGGGACAGTGGTGGATGTGCAGTATAACTGGGGAAAGATCAAGGAAGAATTGGAGACGCAGGGGAAGTCCATACTGATGTACCTCGAGAGCCTTGAAGAACCGGAGCGCTCAAAAAAGTGGAAAGTGCTGGAAAGGTTTGAGTATGAGGCCACGCAGAAAGCGAGGCTGAAGCCAGGAATGAGAGAATTTCTGGACGCATTGAGCAAAAAGGGAATCAAGAAAGCCCTGGTGACAAACAATTCTCAGAAGAGTGTCTCTTTTCTTTTAAAGAAATTTAACCTGGAATTTGATTATGTCATTTCACGAGAAAAGGGACTCTGGAAGCCCTCAGGTGCTCCTTTCCTTGCGGTCTTAAAAGAACTGGGACTGAGTAAGGAAGAGTGTTGTGTTGTGGGAGATTCTCACTTCGATGTTCGAGCAGCTCAGGAGGCCGGCATCCCTTATATCTTTATTTTGAATGAGGACAAGGAGATGTTTAATACGTTGGGAGCCGAGGTGTTTAGCTCAGTAGAAGTGCTTCAAACAAGGATAGATGAATTATTGGATAAAAGAAATTGAAGAACTCTGACATCCCGAATTTCATCTTTCCTTAGCAGAAAAGAATACTGATAAATGGGAGCAGAAAAGGACGTCGATTTTCTCATTTTTTCGTCCGTGAACGGAAGAGCAGGTAGTCTGATGGAAAAGGAGATGATATGAACATACCGATTTATCAAGTGGATGCATTCACAGATAAACTTTTTGGGGGGAATCCGGCAGCGGTTTGTCCGTTGGAAGATTGGCTGGACCCGGCGATCATGCAGCATATCGCTGCAGAGAATAATCTCTCCGAGACCGCGTTTTTCGTGAAAAAAGAGAAGATCTTTGAACTGCGATGGTTCACTCCCAAGATAGAAGTAGACCTCTGCGGGCATGCCACTCTGGCTTCGGGTCATGTGATTTTTAACTATCTGGGTTTTGATGAAAAACAAATAACCTTCTCCTCTGTGAGCGGAGAGCTGGGAGTGACGAGAGCGAACAACCGGCTGGTTCTGGATTTTCCAGCGACTCCTCCCTCTCCGATGGATACGCATGAAGGACTGATTCAGGGCCTGGGCATGAGACCAAAGGAAGTGCACAAATCCAGGGATTATCTTGCGTTGTTCGAAAGCGAAGCCGATATTCTCTCGCTCAAACCGAATTTCGATATTCTCGGAAAATTAGATTGTATTGGTATCATAGTCACTGCAAAAGGGAAAAACAGTGATTTCGTCTCAAGGTTTTTTGCCCCGGCTGTCGGGATCAACGAAGACCCTGTCACTGGTTCAGCCCATACAACTCTCATTCCGTTCTGGGCGGAGAGGCTGAAGAAGAATGTCCTGCACGCTTTCCAGTTATCCGAGAGGAAAGGGGAGTTGTTCTGTGAGCTTGCGGACAGCAGAGTCAAAATCGGAGGAAACGCCGTGACGTTTTTTATAGGGGAAATCACAATCTAATTTAAGGGGACGTTCCCCATTAATCCGTCCCCATTAATCCATTCACTGAAACTTTATTTCCCGTTACAGAGTTTATATTTATACTAGGAGATAACGCCAGGTTTGGGAGAAAAAAATGAGCAACAAAAAATTTTTGCGTTTAATTTCGGTTTTCTTTTTCCTTTCTGTGAGTGGATTTTTTACAGCGAATCTTCATGCTGACGGATTCATCGTTCCGAAATCACGTCCCGGAGAAAGGATCCCACCACTGACTGTGAAATATCATCGGGTGACTGTTGAGATCATCAATCAGGTTGCGAAGACATCCATTGATCAAGTTTTTATCAATAATCATCCTAGAGACATTGAGGGAATCTACATATTCCCGCTTCCGGAAAAAGCGGCTCTTTCTGAATTTGCGATGTATATCGGGGATGAGAGAGTCGAAGGGGAGATCCTGGATCGAGATCAGGCCCGCCGTATCTATGAAGATATCGTGCGGAGAATGAAAGATCCCGCTCTTCTCGAATATGTGGGACGCAACATGTTTCGGGCTCGAGTTTACCCGATTCCCGCACGCGGAGAAAAGAGAATCAGGCTTTCCTATACTGAAGTGCTGAAGGCAGAGAAAAACCTAGTCCAGTATGTCTATCCTTTGAACACAGAGAGGTTTTCGCTCCATCCTTTGAAAGAAGTTGCGATTTCAGCCAAAATTAGCTCGAAGGTTCCGATCTCCAATATCTATTCATCCTCGCACAAAATCTCCGTCCGGAAGGAAGGCTCAGGTCAGGCAGCAGTGGGATATGAGGAAAAGAACGTGAAGCCGGATAAGGATTTCATTCTGTATTATTCCCTTTCTCAAGATGAGATCGGACTGTCATTCATGAACTGGGAAGGGCCTGATGAAAAGTATTTCATGCTCCTGGCCTCACCATCCTTTGTGAGTCCAAAAGAGAAAGTCCTTAACAAGAACCTGATTTTTGTCATTGACAGCTCTGGAAGTATGAGCGGGAAGAAAATCAAGCAGGCTAAAGAGGCTGTGCGGTTTGTCATTAATCACCTGGATAAAGGAGATAAATTCTCACTTGTCGATTTTGATGACGGAGTCAGCTTGTTTTCTCCGAGACTTCTTCCTGTGAACTCAGAGAACATGGAAAGAGCTTTGAGCTTTGTGGATGAGATCGAGGATTCTGGAGGAACCAACATCAATGATGCGTTGCTTCAGGCTCTCCAGATGATCGAACCCGGGGAAAGGCCCAATTATATCCTTTTTCTTACCGATGGCCTGCCAACAGTGGGAGTCACGCGCATCGCTGACATATTGAAAAACGTCAAGAAAGCCAATGAGCAGAGGACTCGCGTGTTCGTCTTCGGAGTCGGCTATGACGTCAACACTGAGCTCCTGGACAGAATTTCGAATGAGAGCCGGGGCACTTCAGTCTATGTGGATGAAAATGAGGACCTTGAAGTCGCCGTCTCAGGCTACTACGAGAAAATCTCATCGCCTCTTCTCTCAGAATTGTACTTTGTTTTTAGAGGCATTGAAGTCAAGGACACGTATCCACGCATCATGCCTGATCTATTCAAGGGTTCACAGCTTGTTTTTATCGGAAAATACAGTGGCAAAGGACCCGTGTCAGTGACGCTCGCCGGAAAGGTTGGGAAACAAGAAAAAAGATTTACGCTCCGGAACCAGAGGCTGGTCAAAGATGATTCCTATAATTTCATGCCAAGGCTCTGGGCGACAAGAAGGATCGGTTATCTTCTTGAAGAGATCCGGCTTCATGGCGAAAACAAAGAGCTGATCGAGGAAGTGAAAAAACTCGGATTAAAATTTGGAATAGTAACTCCTTACACGTCCTTTCTTGTCACTGAAAAAGAGAGACGAACGCTTGATGCTGCGGCTCCGGAAGCAGAAGAGGCTCTTGCTGCCAAAAAAGTAACGGGAGCAGGCGCTGTAAAAATAGCCAGAGTGTCCCAGAGATTCAAAGAATTAGACCAGGCAATCCAAGTTGTTTCGCAGAAGATAATCTACAAACACGAAAAAACCTTCTACCTGAAGGATGGGTACTGGATCGACAGCGGTTATGAAGAGGGGAGTCCTGTTAAAGAGATCCAGTTCAATTCAGATGAATATTTTCGTCTACTGACGCAGAATCCTCGAATCGCGAAATATCTTTCTGTCGCTTCCAACATCATCATTCATTTTGAAGGCAAAAACTACAAGATCACAGATACAAGTTCGAAAGAAGAAAAGAAATAATGAATTGGGGTCAGGCTTTTGATCTTAAGGCCTGACCCCATTTATTTTTTAAGGTCAGCACAGGAGATTCCCCTTAGGTTAAAACATCTGTTGCAGGAAATGCATTCAGATTCCTGAATTTCCCCGCTATGGAATTTTTGAACAAGGGATGGGTCTCGGATAAAAGGACGGCTCATAGATACGAGGTCGGCTTTGCCCTCGTTGATGATGCGTTCCATGACAGAAAAAGTCCTGATCCCTCCCAGCCCAAACACAGGGATAGACACGGCTCCCTTGATTTTGGATGCATTATCGACAAAGTAGCCTTCTTTGTCTTCTTCTAGAAGTCCTTTCCAGACCGAGCCTTTTCCGGCTTCAGCCATCCCCCCGCTGACTTCAATGCCGTCCACTCCCTTTTCCTCCAAGATTTGTGCTATCTCGATACTTTCTTCAAGGATTAGTCCATCCGGCAAGAAATCCGTTGAATTCAATTTTACGATCAGAGGAAAATCCTTTTCCAGTGATCCTTTGATACCCTCGATGATCTTTGCGATTATCCGGAATCGATTGGATAACGAGCCTCCCCATTCGTCTGTCCTTCTGTTCGTGTAGAGAGAAATGAAACTGCTCAAGAGATAGCCGTGAGCGATGTGGAGTTGGACTCCGTCAAAATCAGCTTGCTTTGCTCTCCGGCTTCCCTGGATAAAATCATCGATGACTTTGCTGATATCTTCCTGGCTCATTGCCTTGGGCATGACTTTAAAGGTGGATTCATAGACAGCGGATGGTGCGAGAGGTGTGCATCCACAGATTTTCGGAGTTGTCTGCCGTCCGGCATGGGAAAGTTGAAGGAAGATACGTGCTGGATGTTTGTGGACAGCGTTCGTTATTCGACTCAGGCCATCTACCAGATCGTCGTTATGAGCTCCTGTTTGATACGGACTCGCTATTCCCTCTGGGCTGATATAAGCGTGGCCTGTGATGATAAGACCGGTCTCTCCTCTTGCAAGATTTTCAAAGAGTGCGATCTGCCTTTCGGTGGCCGAACCGTCTCGAGCGGCCATGAAATCATGAGTGGCGGAACGCACAAACCTGTTCGGAATTTCAAGCTTTCCAATCTGAACCGGAGTGAAAAGAACGGATTTTATTTTCATGTTTTCTACCTTTATTGAATGACGTTATCAGAGATAGCCGGATTTATTCGTCTTCCTGATGAGGGAAATTTGATTTCACAGTTTACAGTTTTTTCCCTTTTCAATAGAAGGAAAAGTGCCCTTGGCACGAATGATCCCTGATGAAGTTGAATATTCATTCATGCCTATGTTAACAAAAATTTTTCCCGCGGGTCTACACCTAGCGGATATTTTCTTCAGGACTTTGAAAGGAGTATCCACCGATTGGTCTTAATCAGTTCATGGATAAACTGACTTGATTTCTTAAAGATTATCAATACAATTGAGAGGAGATTTTAGGAAGAAGGAGCAACAATGGATAAAGAAAAACTCCTGATGATTCCAGGACCGAGTCCTGTTCATCCCCGCATCCTCAACAGCCTTTCTCTTCCTACGGTTTCCCACGTAGGGCCTGAGCATGTGGCAGAGATGAAGAAGGCATTGGATAACCTGAAGAAAGTCGTCTTCAGCGAGAACGGCGAGCCGTTTATCGTAGCCGGTGCAGGGACGTTGGCGATGGAAATGGCTCTTTTGAATATCATCGAAAAAGGAGAAAAGTTGCTCGGTCTCTCCCAGGGTTTTTTTGGGCAAAGGATGGCTCAAATAACTCAGAGTTTTGGTCTGGATTGTGACCTCATCGAGAACGAATGGGGAAAGGCTGTTTTGCCTGAAGAGTTGGATGCCAAGCTCAAGCAGGAAGAATACAAAGCTGTAGTCTCCACTCATGTGGACACATGCACCGGAGCGTGTGCCCCGGTCAAAGACTATGCCAAAATTCTTAAACAGAGAGACATTTACTTTATTGTCGATGGAGTTTGTGCAACAGGGGGAATCGAGGAAAGGATGGATGATTGGGGAATCGATGTGATCCTGACTGCGGCTCAGAAATGTTTTGGGGCTCCTCCAGGTTTAGCAATACTGGTCTTTTCACAAGAGGCGATGGAAAAACGGAGACGTATGGGGACGATTCCTGCTTATTATTCCGACATTCTGAACTGGCTGCCTATCATGAAGGATCCGTCAAAATATTTTTCAACTCCCTGCGTCAATGAAATCAGAGCCTTTTACGAAAGCACGCGGATCGTACTCGAGGAAGGATTGGAGAAAAGATTCCTTCGGCATGCGCGAGTGGCCCGCTCCATAAGGGCGGCTTTGACTGCACTGGGATTTTCTATCTACACGCAGGAGCCTTTTTTGGCGGATACGCTTTCTGTTATCGAGTATCCGGAGGGAGTGGAAGACCAATCCTTTCGAAAGACATTTGCGGAAAATGGAGTCATTGTTGCTGGAGGTTTAGGAGAGACGGCTGGAAAAGTTTTCCGGATGGGTCATATGGGAAATCTGTCTGTTTCCCAGGTTCTTTTTGCCCTTGATGCTCTGGAAAGAACCCTCTCTTCCGTCGGATACAGTTTTGAATCTGGTTCAGGACTGGAGGCAGCCAGAGAGATTTTAGAGGGATGATAAGTCAGGAAAAAATGCCGAGTCTCGTGTATTTTGTTCGAGCGAAAAGAGAGGATGGGGATGATGTCCTGGCGGCGAAAGCAGAAAAGGTATTCCTCGAAACAGGATTGAAGGTTCAAATCGATGATAAATCTTTTGTAGCCTTAAAGATTCATTTTGGGGAGCAAGGCAACACAGGATACATCAAACCTCAGTGGCTGAAGAACACTATCCATCAGCTTAAAAAAAAGACTTCGAGGGTGTTTTTAACGGATTCAAACACCCTTTATGTCGGGAAGAGGTCCAATTCTGTGGAGCACCTCCATCTTGCTTGGAATCATGGATTTACACCAGAGAATGTCAGGGCGCCAATCATCATAGCGGATGGTCTTAAAGGAGGAGAGGAGGAAGAAGTCGAAATCAATCTCAAGAGAGTGAAAACCGCTAAAATCGGAAGTGTTTTTCTCAATTCAGACGTGCTTGTGTGTTTAACCCATTTTACAGGCCATGGATTGTCAGGATTTGGGGGCGCCATAAAAAACCTGGGAATGGGATGTGCTTCACGGGCAGGGAAGCTGGACCAGCACTCTGAGGTGCATCCTTGGGTGAATCCGAAATATTGTACAGATTGCGGTGTATGTTTTGATCACTGCCCTGCTGAAGCTCTTATTCATAAAGAGGATAAGGCATTCATTGTTGAGGATAAATGCATAGGGTGTGGAGAGTGTCTTGTCGTCTGCAATGCGGGAGCTGTAAAATTCCGTTGGGATTCAGACATAGTTCGGGTCCAAGAAAAAATAAGCGAATATGCCTACAGCCTGTGGAAATCTTTGAAGGGGAATGCACTGTGCTTGAACTTTTTGCTCAAGATCACCAAAGACTGTGACTGCATGGCAAAAGATGAACCAGCCATAGTGGAAGATATCGGGATCCTTGGTTCACTCGATCCTGTCGCCATTGATCAGGCTTCTGTGGACTTGGTTCTCGAGAAAAGCGGCAAAGATATCCTCAAAGAAGGTTATGATGTGGATTGGTCAGTTCAGCTCAAGCATGGAGTCAAGATCGGCCTGGGAAGCAGGGATTATGAGATCATCGAGCTTTAATTACAAAGCGTCCCCATTTCTTAGATGTCGGGGCGAGGGGATTCGAACCCCTGACCCCAGCGTCCCGAACGCTGTGCGCTAACCAGACTGCGCTACGCCCCGATCAATACCACTCAATTATAACGAGAAACACAGAAAGATAAAAGACCAGTGATTTCCTTTAAAAGCAAAAGGCAAAACAGGTTCAAATGTGGAGCTCGATTATATCTTCATCTTCAAGAATGTGGTCTCTATTGACCTTCTGACCCTGGTATTTGTTATCACTCCATATCCTGGCGAATTTGAGCTTCTGAGAAAAATCTTTGTGAACGGCTTTCGCCAAGCTCATAACCGAGGCCCCTCTTTTAAGAGTAAAAGGATCTTTCTTGTCCACTTTTTTCCCGGGGATTTTGCTGTAGACTCGTATGACATGAAGGAATGAGAAGATCTTCTTGCGTAGCGTTTCAAGACTGTCTCTTCTGCTGATGGATACAGGAGAGATATCGAATCCGGGGCTGAGGACTTTTCTGATCGATATCAGATTCTCATCCGCAGGGAGAAGGTCTGTTTTGTTTGCGACTACGAGAGCTTTTTTTTGAAAGAGTGACGTCTCAGATTGCAGAGTTTGATCTTCTGGGATGAGCTCAATCCTTTTTTCCTTTAATTTTGCCAGTAGAGTTTCAAGATCTGAGGCTGGATTCTTGCTGGATACATCCAGAATGGCTAAGATTCCATCCGCTCCTTTGATCAATTCAGCATGCCAGAATTCCATGTACTCCGGAGTGATAGGCGGTGTATCCACTAACTGTATCTGGATGTTCTCGTGCTGCATCATGGCAGGATAGGGCGTTCGGGTTGTGAAAGGATAATCCCCAATATCAGGATTTGCGTTTGTTAAATATTTCACGAGTGATGATTTTCCGGTGTTCGGGGGCCCGATCAAGACAACTTGGCCAGCTCCGGCTTTATCGATGTAGAAAGAGAGTCCATGTTTGGCAATCGTTGGTTTTTTCTGAGCAGTGGATCTGAGCTTGGCGATCTTTGTTTTGAAGAGCGCTCGAAGCTTTTCAGTCCCTTTATGTTTGGGCACTATAGAGAGAAGCTCTTCAAGGATGCTGATTCTTTCTTCTGGTGTTTTTGCAGTTTTGAGCTTCTTCTCTGTTTCAAAATATTGAGGAGGAAGATTTG
>DAOVAM010000254.1 GCA_030671065.1 Candidatus Aminicenantota bacterium | reverse complement strand
TGAAGTCTTGGGCAGAGGGGGAATGGGCATTGTCTACAAGGCCGAGGACACAAAACTCAAACGTAGCGTTGCCCTTAAATTCCTGCCTCCGGAATTGATCCAGGATGAGGAGATCAGAGAACGGTTTGTTCTCGAGGCTCGAACTGCAGCAGGCCTGTCTCATCCCAATATCTGCACAATCCATGAGATTAATGAAGAGGAAGGAAGATCGTTCATCTCCATGGAATTCGTCGAAGGGCAGAGCTTGAAGGAGCGGATAAAACAAAGTCCCATAGCGCCTGAGAAGGCTCTGGAAATCGCCATCCAGATGGTTGGGGGGCTTGAGGAGGCTCATAAAAAAGGTATTATCCACCGGGACGTCAAGAGCGCCAACATCATGGTCACAGAGAAAGGTCAGGCTAAAGTCATGGACTTCGGCTTGGCCAAGGTCAAAGGGGGAACGCTGCTGACTAGAGAAGGGACAACTCTGGGAACTGTGGCTTACATGTCTCCTGAGCAGGCCCGAGGAGAAGAGGTCGAGCATCGCTCAGATATCTGGTCTTTAGGAGTGGTGTTGTATGAGATGCTTTCCGGCCAGCTTCCGTTTAGTGGAGAGCGCGATTCATCGATTCTTTATGCTGTCGTGCATGAGGAACCGAAGCCGCTCAAGGAAGTCAAACGTGATCTTCCCGTGGAGTTGCAGCAGATCGTCAATCGTGCCTTGAGGAAAAAGCCTGAATCCCGGTATGCATCAGTAGCAGAGATGTTAAAAGATCTGAGAAAATATCGGGATGTTCTGCGGGCTGAAGAATTGGGAGCATTTAATTTGCGGACATTCCTTCGCCGCATCCGTAAGCCAAGAGTTGCGATTCCGGTCGTTTGCATGGTTGTTGCTATCGCCCTTATAGCTGTCTGGTTCTTCAACCGTCAGGCCAAAATCCGCTGGACCAGGGAAGAGGTTCTTCCAGAGATCGAAAGGCTCATTGACGCGAGTTGGCGGGATTTCACCGAACCTTACAGACTTGCGGAAGAGGCAGAAAGATACATTCCGAATGATCCTAAGCTTGCCGAGCTCTTTTCAGAGTGTTCCTTGAACATAAACATCAAAACAGAGCCTCCAGGAGCAAAAATTTATATGAAAGAATACGATACTCCAGACAATGAATGGGACTATCTAGGTATTTCGCCTATCGAAAACATCAGATTACCTATTGGAATCTTCAGATGGAAAATGGAAAAGGAAGGCTATGAGACAGTCATGGCTGCATCTTCCACTTGGGATATTGATGTGATGGGGGAAAATCTCTTAATTCCAAATGATCTCGTAAGAGTGCTGGATGAGAAAGGAAGTATTCCAGCGGGCATGGTGCGGGTAACAGGAGCGATGACGCCTATTGGGAAATTGGATGATTTTTATATTGATAGGTATGAAGTTACGAATAAACAATTCAATGAGTTCATAAACAGCGGAGGATCCAGGAACAGGGAATACTGGAAGCATGAATTTATCAAGGAAGGAAATGTCCTGACGTGGGAAGAAACCATGGCAGAATTGGTGGATCAAACAGGAAGGCCTGGTCCTTCCTCATGGCAGGCAGGAGATTATCCCGAGGGACAGGATGATTATCCGGTTTCAGGCATCAGCTGGTACGAAGCAGCAGCGTACGCAGAGTTTTCGGAAAAAAGTCTGCCCACGGCGTATCATTGGGGAATTGCCAGAGGTGAATATACTTCTCTAATCTTGTGGCCCCAACTTGGAGGTTACGCAATTTTTGCTCCCTTTAGCAATTTTCAAGGCAAAGGTCCTGTTCCAGTGGGGAGTCTTCAAGGTTTAACTCCCTATGGAGCCTATGATATGGCGGGAAATGTGAGAGAATGGTGCTGGAATAAAGAACAGAAGTCAAGATTAATCAGGGGCGGCGCTTGGAATGATAACACCTACATGTTTCAAGACTTTAGTCAAGCACCTCCCTTAGATCGTTCTTCTAAAAATGGATTCCGGTGTACTCTCTATCCTGATCCTTTGAAAATCCCAGAATCAGCGTTTCAAACAGTAAAATTTGGTGAAACTATAAATTATTACGAAGAAAAGCCAGTCTCGGATCCTATTTTTCAGGTTTACAAAGAGCAGTTCTCTTACGATAAGACTGATTTGAATGCCCGCGTGGAATCGAGGGATGAGAGTTCTGAACGGTGGATTCAAGAGAGGATAACCTTTGATGCTGTTTATGGAGGTGAGCGAATCATTGCCTATCTTTTTCTTCCTAAAAATATCGCGCCCCCCTATCAGACAGTTATTTATTTCCCTGGCGACGCTTCTAGATTTCAAAAATCGAGTGAAGGACTCGATAGCTATTATGAATTTCCAGTTTTTCTATCTTTTATAGTGAAAAACGGCCGGGCTGTCCTGTATCCTGTCTATAAAGGGACATTCGAACGCAGAGAAGATGCTTTACTCCTTACCGGATTCGATTCCCATCTGTATGCGGAGCACCTGATTCAATTGGTGAAAGACTTCAAAAGATGCATTGACTATCTGGAGACACGTCAGGATATTGACAGTAACAGGCTCGCATATTACGGAATGAGTTGGGGAGGATACATGGGAGCGATCATCCCGGCGGTGGAGGAACGTCTCAAAGCAAGCATTATGTTGTCGGGAGGATTTATCCATCCTCGTCCCCATCCACAAGCAGATCAAATTAATTATGTTACTCGAGTGAAAACTCCAACTTTGATGTTAAACGGAAGATACGACACGGGCTTCACATATGAAACATCCATAAAGCCTCTGTTTGACCTCTTGGGAACTCCGGATGAACACAAGGAACTGAAGTTGTACGAGACTGACCATATTCCTCCCAGAAACGAATTCATCAAAGAAATCCTGGCCTGGCTCGACCGCTACCTCGGCCCTGTTAAATAATGGGGTCGCATCTCAACATTCGACATTTCAAAAAGGGGCCTGGCCCCTTTAATTTGTCATTGCGAGCGAAGCGCGGCAATCTCTTAAAGAGAATTAAAGACGCTTTTTTCTTAGGAGATTGCCACGCTGCGTTCGCAATGACAATAAGGTAAGTCAGGTCCCATTTTTCCTACGAGATTGCCGCGCTTTACTCGCAATGACACTTAGAAATGGGGCCAAGCCCTTTTATTCAATGAGATTGCCGCG
>DAOVAM010000166.1 GCA_030671065.1 Candidatus Aminicenantota bacterium | reverse complement strand
GTGAGTTTCTATGAACTCGCTTGACAGGTTTTTCTTA
Organism: Candidatus Aminicenantota bacterium; assembly: GCA_030671065.1. GTDB lineage: Bacteria > Acidobacteriota > Aminicenantia > Aminicenantales > Aminicenantaceae > SOIA01. Next base: position 5,195 of record DAOVAM010000166.1, on the reverse strand, counting down.
ATGTATTCTCGGAGTTTTTTCCGTCTCTTCCATTTGTTGCGGGCTGCAGTCGGGTTGACAATACAGGTGACTTCCTTAGGGGAAAAGGTGTTATTGTTCATTTTGGTAATAGAATAATTACTTATAGCATCTCACCCTGTTTTAGTCAAAAGAGGCCCTTGTCCACGTTACTTTTTATAGTAGTTCACTGTTTCCCTGATTCCTTCTTCCAGTGTGTAACGGGCACGGAATCCGAGGTCTTTTTCTGCTTTGGACGTGGAGAAGAGCCAGGGAGTTCGGACCATGGCGTGCCAGACCTTCCTTCCGAAAAAGATCTTCACGACTCCTGTGGCCATGACAACATCGGTCAATAACGCCGCAAGGTAGATGGCCTCCTCATACAGAGGAAAGAAAAGAGAATTCCCCAGCACATGTTTTTTTATGGTGAGGATTAATTTCTGCCACGAGTATCCTTTTCCATCTGTCAGATAATAGATTTGCTTTTGAGCTTTGGGAGAGAAGGTCGCCTGAAGAATGCCTTCCACAAGGTCGTTCACATAGATGAGGCTGGTCGTCTCTCCTCTATCCTTCAGGATGGGAACAATTCTTTTGCTGATCAATTGTATCAGAAGCTCGGTTTCCTGCTGTCTGGGTCCGTAGACATTGGGAGGACGGATGATGGTCGAAGGGATGATATCCCACGTGTCTTGGATGGCAATTTCTCCCTTGAGTTTGGTGCGTCCGTACTCAGACGTTGGAGACGGAGCCTGGCCTTCCTCTGAGTATTGATCAGCAAGGGAGGGCCCAGCAGCGGATATTGAGGAGACATAGACAAGGCGCTTGAGGCCTGTGTTTTTTTTGAGGCATGCCTGGGCCAGATTCCTCGTCAGCTGATGGTTGGATTTATCATACGTTGCGCGGCAGGTAGAACGGATTCTGCCGGCCAGATGAAAGACATAATCTTGACCTTTAACAGCGCTTTCCAGGCTTTCAAGCTCACTCGTTTCGTGGACGGTCAATTTCACAGGGAGTTTCTTCAAAAATTCTGTCCGGCTTGTGGGCCTGACGAGACATGTGACGTCCCAGTTTTTTGAAGCCAACTTTTCTACAAGGTGGCTTCCGATAAAACCCGTTCCCCCGGTGACTAAGGCTTTAAGAGCCATCGTTTTTGTCTCTTCTACTTTTTAGGATGCTTCTTATTATCGGATAACTGAAAGGTACGGTGAGTATAACAAAAATTATAGGCAATAGATAATCTGGGATTTTAAACGTGTAGCCGAAGAGTGCAAGAAGGTAGAAGCGGGGGGTCCTGGAGAGAAAAATAGCGAGAATGTACTTGAGCAGAGGATAACGAGCGAGAACAACTAGAAACCGGAAGGGATAAAAAGGCACAGGTGTGAATCCTGCGACCAGGAGAGCCGCGAAGGGGGCTTTATTGAAAAGCGTGATCAATTTATTCACCCATTTGCTGTAGTGCGCTTTTTTGAAAGATTTTAAGTCGCCAACGTATTTGAAGACTGAATAGTTGAGAACCTCTGCCAGCGATGTGCCTACAATGGCAACGCATGTCACGCTCAATGGTGAATAAAATTTGCTGAAATACAGAAACACGGGCTCATGAGGAACAATGGCGATCAAAAATTGAGAAGGAAAATTATAGAAGAAGAGGATCCATAGATTTTTACTTTGCCGGATGGACTCGGAACTCAGCCACAATATAAGAAGAGTCAAAATGAGAGCAATTTGGAGAATGAAGACAGATGTCCTTGTCCGGGATGTTATTCTCTTAGTCCTTGCTGCAGAATGAACTTGAGTATCAGGAAGGATTTTCATTCAATCGGATCTCGATTTTCTGTTGTCAATACCGAGATATCATTTTTTTAGGGGCGCCCGTATCAGGGATGGGCTTGGTTTTTTCAGCCAGAGGAGGGTCAAACTTGCCGTTTCCGTCGACATCGATAAAGACTGGGTTTGTCAGTGCATAAGGAAGAGTGGCGTTTGCAGAATAACCACTCCAGGATTTTCGCTGGAGAACAGGAAAGAGAGACTCTTTACCTAGGATTTCAACAGCAATATACGAGTCTTTCTCCAATGAAATTCCTAATGGAGGTAGCGAAAACTTCTGGATGACCTCCTTTTCCGTCTGAACAGGAAGGATTATTCTCCTTTCTCCGTTCACGATTAGCCTCACCTCGTCCACTGCGATCCAGGGAGCGCTCCAGACTTTAACGGAGACATCGACTCTTCTGTTTGTCGCTGTCAAAGTATCGCCTGAGGTGTATTTGTTGTTGACTTTGAACTCGATTAGAGGGCCGTTAGTGGCAAAGGATTGCCCTTTCAGTATAGCGCGGGATAGGGCATTCCAATCCAGATTGTCGCTTTCTCCCCCATCATAGGAGACATATGTGCGGGAGTAACCGGGCTCACCTCTGTCAATTCCATGCGCATCTGATGAACCAATAAGAGGATAGTAGTAACCTCGGTTCAGGAGATGAAGCCAGTCCTCGATAGCTGTGAAGTTGGAGGAGTAGAAATAAGGACCGTTCATGGTTTCCAGAATATCAAAGGAAGCGTTGAAATTCTCAAACACAGTGGCAGCGGATTTCAGGTCGAGCTGGTAGGTGTTGAAATATCCGATTGTTCCTGACCTGGGGTGGTTGACCTGAAGAATAATGCCCGGGTCTTTTTGGCGGCTGGCTTCAAACAGAGGAGTGACCTCATCAGAAAGGGGAGAGATGGCGCCGTTGCCTTCTTCTTCGGGTCTGTATTTCAGTGGATAAGTGTTATAGTGGATCATGCCGGAGATGGTCACTTCGTTCCCGGGAATCACGGCCAAATATTTATTCAAACGGAGTTTCTTGAGCGTGGGATAATAATCCGTGATCGTGTTGTGGTCACATGCCACAGCCACATCTACACCCTCGGCCACAACAGACCTGAGACGTTCTGCAATTCCCATGCTCCCATCCGAGTGAGTGGTATGCATATGAGGATCGATGGAGATGAGGTTCGGCGTCTTCACCACTTTGTCTATACGGAAAGTCAGTTCGAGCGGCTCATCCTCTAAGACTTCAACGACTTTTTTGTCCATGGAGTATTCAGGTCCTCTGGATGCATAGACGAGATAGGTCCCAACTGGCAGCTTCACTTCAAGCTCACTTTCTTCAGGAAATATAGAGTTTTTGAATGATTCCCAGTATTTTTCGGTCTCAACCGGATTTTCAGGCTCAAAATAGGGAGTTTCGGTAGGAGCCAGACCGATAAACGTGACTTTGCCCGGGACGAATTCTCCTTCGCTGTTTTGAATTTTCACTTTCACTTTTCCGAGAAGAGAATCTCGAAGAATAAAAATGTTTTCTTCTCCTTCTTTGACTGCGATCAGTTTCTCTCGGACTGCTGGGAAAAAGTTGGCTTTCACCTGATATATCCCTTCAGGAAGAGGGAGTTCGAGAATCAACGGATCTTCAAGAAATGAACGGAAGAAAACAGATGAAGAAAATGCGTCCCTGACAATAATCTCTACTAAATCCCCATTGAGGTCTTTAAATTGGATCGTTGCCTGTTCAGGTTCGACGTTTAAAAAGCCGTAGATTCTGTTGAGCAGGTTTTCGTGTTGAGCATCCATCATCAAAATATAATGAGTCTCGAAGACTTCTCCGGAACCCAGTGTTCCTGGGACGTGATCTTCTTCGCTCAGAGGATTCATGTTGAGCAAGGCTACATAATGGTCCTTTTTCTGGTAAATCCTGAAATTCAAGTCCGGGTGATCCTCCCTATGAAAGGGGCTGAAGGAATATTTGTTGAGCGCACTAAAATAGATTGAATAATCCAGTTCTTCAATCGCTTCTTTTCCAGTATTGGTCAAGGTTGAACGGATTTCGATCCTTGCCTCCTCAGGGAAAAAACGGTAGAGAGTTTGGACCTTTGCTCTTTTTCCTTTTTTCCCTTTATAAAGGGCTATGGATTCTACGGCGAATGTTCCGTTTTGGCTTTTTTCTTCAAAGGGTTTGATGGTGCTGTAAAACACCTCTTGTTTTTTATCCTGGATTCTTATGACTGGAGCACCAACAATCAGGTTGCTTACCAGTTTTTTCCCTGCCGGGACCAAGCTAATGATGCATCCCTGGGCATCGGCTACAGGATAATTGGAGGAGGACATTAAATATCTCTTGACTCCCCCTATAAGGGCCAGGTTCTTTCCATTTGATATGAGGTAATCTCCGCTTTTCCAGATTGTGCAAAATTTTTCAGGCAAATCATCTTCATCCTGGATGACCTTCATCTGGAATTCAGTTCCCAGGAGGAAGGCGGGGATGAAGAGGATTAGGGTCAGGAGTGCAGTTTTTTTGAAGGCGCTCATTCTCTCTCTCCTTTAAAGGTGACTTTATTTGTTTTGAAGCTCAATCAACCGCCAATAGAATATTTAAAATATACTAAAACAGGGATGAATTCAAATGATTTAAAAAATTGGGGTCCATTGAAATCGAACAGAAGTTACGATAGAATCAGCTTGCTCTAAATCGTATCTTTAAGCGGGATTCAATGATCATGAAAAGCCTTGAGAAGGTCCACGAGATAAAGGGAAAAAAGTATGTGTTCAGAGTGGAAACTTCGGACAACCACCGTGACTATATAAAATACGAACAGCTGAGGAATGAAGTCTGGGACCAGCCGAACGATAATCTGTCCGGTTCTCGAAACATGATGTGCGAGAATTTTCTCCATGAGGGAAGCAGCCTTTTCATCGGAGTTTTTGTTGAGGCGGAGAAAGGAGGCTTTAAACAGGATAAAGAGCACCTTGTTGGGTTTTCTTACGGGTTCGTCGGGATCAAGGAAAAAAAAATTGCCTACAGGAAGCCTGAAAATCTCCAGTTTTATTCCCAGTACACGTGTGTCAGTTCTGATCACGAACATCTAGGTCTGGGATTGATGATCAAGGAATTCCAGAAAAAGATATTGATAGAGATTTTCGGGGTCTATACGGTCATCTGCACCTATGATCCATTGACTGGAATCAATGCCAACAGGAACATCCATCATTTCGGGATGGACGTGCTCGATTATAGAGAGGCGATTTATGGAGATTTTGGAGGACTGTTGAACAGGTTAGATATCCCCTGCGACAGGTTTTTCGTGACTTGGGATCTTAAAAAAGAGATAAAAAGACCAGAGTACGACTTGGATTCTTTGATTGAATCAGGCTCTTTCGTAGTACA
>DAOVAM010000180.1 GCA_030671065.1 Candidatus Aminicenantota bacterium | reverse complement strand
GCCATTCTGCGATAGAAGTGACATCTGTTTGATTGAATATATATTGACTAATTGCAAATTGGAATTTAATATTTATGACTTACTCAATGCAGCTTGCTCCGCATCATCTTAGAGTGAGGAGGAAATAATGTATCCGAATGACTTTTTCTATTCGAAAGATCATGAGTGGACCCAAGTGAAAGGGGAAACGGCCACTATAGGGATAACGGATTTCGCACAAAAGCAGCTTGGAGACGTCGTCTATGTTGAATTGCCCAAAAAGGGAACTCAATTAAAGTTTCATCAATCCATGGGGGTTGTTGAATCCGTGAAGGCGGTCTCCGATATCTATTCCCCGGTCTCAGGAGAAGTCATTGAGATAAACGAAGACTTAAATGATTCTCCAGAACTTGTGAATCAGGATCCTCATGAAAAAGGCTGGTTTATTCGCCTCAAAATAAAGGATGAGGCGGAACTTGAGAAACTGATGTCAGCGGATGAATACGAGAAATTCTTGGAGGGAATCGAAGAATAATTTATTTCAAATCGAATATATTGAAGCAAGAAAAATTCTGCCAATGAGCTACATTTCCCTGAGCGACAAAGACAAGAAAGAAATGATGGCCAGAATCGGCATTTCTTCTGTGGATGAACTCTTCCTTGCCATTCCTGAGAACATCAGATTGAGAAGAGAGCTGAGCATTCCTTCTTCTTTGACTGAAATTGAATTGATCCATAGGTTTAAAAAAATTGCAGAGGGGAATACGTATAAAGATTTTCTTTCGTTTTTAGGAGGAGGCGCCTATCCTCATGTGATTCCGTATTCCGTGGATTATTTGAGTTCCAGAGGAGAATTCGTCAGCCCCTATACTCCTTATCAGCCAGAGGTCAGTCAGGGAACGCTCCAGATAATTTTTGAGTTTCAGACTCTTATATGTCAACTGACTGGCATGGATATTGCTAACGCCTCTCTGTATGATGGAGCGTCGGGTGCGGCTGAGGCTGTACTCATGGCCCATCGGTTGAAGGGAAGGCCAAAGGTTTTAGTCTCTCAAACCCTCCACCCTCAGTACCAAAAAGTCATCAAGACATACGTGAAAAATCTGGAGATTGAGATTGGAGAGATCAAGTATTCAGAATCAGGAGGCGTCGATTTCAAAGACCTTAAAGAAAAACTGGATGACAGAACATCCGCCGTTGTCATTCAGTCTCCCAATTTCATGGGTGTAGTGGAGGACATTGAAAAAATTTCAGAGATGACTCACTCCCTTGAAGCTCTCTCCATTGTCGTTGTCGCAGAAGCGGCCTCCCTCGGGATTCTGGAGGCTCCGGGCAACCTTGGGGCAGATATTGTCACAGGAGAAGGACAGTCTTTCGGTATCCCCCTGAGCTTTGGTGGGCCTTATCTGGGTTTCATGTCCTGTTCCAAGGAATTTATCCGCCAGTTTCCAGGCCGGATTGCTGGGGAAACGAAGGACATCGATGGAAAAAGGGGATTTGTTTTAACTCTATCCACAAGAGAGCAGCACATCAGACGAGAGCGGGCCACATCGAACATCTGCACGAATCAGGCCTTGTGCGCATTAAGAGCCACGATTTTTCTGGAAACTCTTGGGAAAGAGGGCCTCAGGGAACTTGCCTTCCAGAACATCCAGAAGGCCAGCTATGCACTGGAAAAATTAACGCAGATCAAGGGGATAGAGCGTAAATTCAGTGGAAGTATCTTCAATGAATTTGTTCTTGATTTCTCAGGAGATTTAAATAAGATTGAACACGCTCTTCGAAAAAAGAATGTCCTTGCGGGCATGAACATCGGAGAATTTTATCCAGAGCTTGAGAACTGTCTTCTGGTTTGCGTCACCGACATTCATAGAAAAGAAGAGATCGACCTTCTGGCGGCCAGCCTGGAAGAGGTCGTGTAGGAATTGATGATGATTCGAGAGCCTTTGATATTTGAGATCAGCGGAAAAGGAAAAAGAGCCTTTTCTCTTCCTGCTCTTGATGTCCCAGAAAAGCAGGAGATTTTCAAGAATCTTCCTCTGCGGAGTGAAATCAAAGGATTTCCTGAAGTCTCGGAAGTGGAAATCGTCAGGCATTTTACAAGGCTTTCCCGCACGAATTATTGTGTGGACGAGGGATTCTATCCATTGGGCTCGTGCACGATGAAATATAATCCCAAGATAAACGAGAAGATCGCATCGATCCTGGAATTCACGTGCACTCATCCTTACGCCCCCTTTGATCTCGTTCAGGGAAATCTTGAAGTTCTCAAAACAACAGAGGAACTCCTGGCTGAGATTACGGGAATGGATGCTTTCTCGCTTCAGCCAGCGGCAGGAGCTCAAGGCGAATTGCTGGGCATGATGCTCATCCGGGCGTGTCTTGAGGAGAGAGGGAATCCGAGGGAGATCGTTCTGATCCCGGATTCGGCCCACGGGACAAATCCTTCAAGCGCTCACATCTGCGGGTATCGTGTCCAGGAGATCAAGTCCAATGAGGAAGGGACGATCGAAGTGGAGGACCTTGCAGAGCATATGACCGAAGACGTTGCAGCTCTGATGATCACAAATCCGAATACTCTTGGAGTTTTCGAGGTGGATATAAAAAAGGTCGCAGAAATCGTCCATTCAAAGGGTGGATTTATCTACATGGATGGAGCCAATCTGAACGCGCTTGTGGGTGTCTCCAGGCCAGGAGATATGGATGTGGACGTGATCCATCTGAACCTGCACAAGACTTTCTCCACACCCCATGGAGGCGGTGGCCCTGGATCGGGACCGGTGGGTGTGAAACGTGAATTAGACCCCTATCTTCCAGTGCCAGTCATTGGAAAGAATCAGAATGAATACGTGCTTGATTTTGACCAGCCAAAAAGTGTTGGACGGGTTCACAGCTTCTTCGGGAATTTTCTGGTTGTTGTCAAAGCGTTATCCTATATCCTGTCTTTGGGTTCCAGAGGCCTGAAAGAAGTGGCTGAAGTAGCAGTCTTGAATTCCAACTACATCCGCAAAAGCCTGGAGAAGGACTATCATTTGAAATACACAACTCCCACTTTTCACGAATGTGTTTTCTCAGATAAATTCCAGAAGGAGCATGGAGTCCATAACATCGATATTGCCAAAAGGCTAATTGATTATGGAGTTCATCCTCCCACCATGTCTTTTCCCTTGATCGTTCAAGGAGCGCTGATGACCGAGCCAACCGAGACCGAGAGCAAAAGGGACCTTGATCTTTTCATCGATGCCATGAAGCAGATCGCGAAAGAGGCAAAGGAGGATCCTGAGGTCTTGAAATCTGCCCCGCACACATCTTATGTTCGACGTATGGACGAAACAACTGCGGCCCGAAATCCTGTTCTGAAATGGGATGGAGGCCATAAGATTGAGGAGTGAGGGATAAAAAAACATGGATAATATAAATAATAGAGATGATGTCAGTGTAGTATGAGCAATAAAATGAGCATTCAAAACTTGATCATGAATCTCCAGAAATTCTGGGCCGATCAGGGATGCTATCTCGCTCAGCCTTATGACCTTGAAGTGGGGGCAGGAACCATGACTCCGGATACTTTTTTTAGGGTTCTTGATAAAAGGCATTGGAAGGTGGCCTATGTTCAGCCCTCCAGGAGGCCTACGGATGGTCGTTTCGGAGAGAATCCTCACCGAGTCCAGAAACACTTCCAATACCAAGTGATCATTAAACCGTCTCCATCGGATATTCAACAAGTCTACATCAAGAGCTTGACCTCTCTTGGTATCCACATTCAGGAACACGATTTGCGTTTTGACGAAGATGACTGGGAATCCCCCTCGATCGGTGCATGGGGTGTTGGGTGGCAGGTTTTGCTCGATGGACTGGAAATCACTCAGTTCACCTATTTCCAGCAAGCCGGAGGGATTGAGCTTTCTCCTGTCCCTGTAGAAATCACGTACGGGCTGGAAAGATTAGAGATGTTCCTTGAGAGAAAAGATGATATTTATGATTTAAACTGGTCCGATGATGTGAGCTACAAGGACTTGCGCTTCATAGAAGAGAGAGAGTTTTCCGAATACAATTTTAACCAGGCGAACATCAGGAATCATAAAGAATCGTTCCGTCTGAATGAAAAGGAGGCTCAGCAGCTCATCGATAAAAATTTGCTCCTTCCGGCGTATGATCTGTGTTTGAAATGCTCTCATTTTTTTAATCTATTGGATTCCAGAGGAGCGATCAGCGTAACCGAGAGAGTGAAAATGATCGCTCAGATAAGGAATCTTGTCAGCCAGATCGCCCAAAAATACATTTCCAGGGAGGATTCGGCCTGATGGAGTTTCTCTTAGAAGTTTACACAGAAGAGATGCCCCCTTCTCATGTTGCAGCGGCTCTCTCCCAGCTCTATGAAAAATTCAAGCAAGAAATGGCTGCCCAGAATATTGCTGCAAGAAAAATAGAGACGTATGGAACCTGCCGCCGGCTGGTAGTCTTTGGGGATTTTGCGCCAAAACAGAGGGACCGAAAGGAAGAAATCGTCGGTCCGCCCAAGGCTGTCGCTTTCCAGGAAGATGGCTCTCCAGCTCCTGCAGCCAAAGGCTTCGCGAAGTCACAGGGAGTGAAAGTCAGCGAACTGGATGTCATTAAAACCGCTAAAGGAGAATATCTGGGCATAAAAAAAATTGAAACAGGAAAGCCCACTTCGAGTGTTCTCCCTGATATTCTGCCTTCAATCATTTCATCCTTATCTTTCCCAAAAATGATGAGATGGGGAACCAGCTCTTTTCGATTTTCCCGCCCCATAAAGAATATCCTCTGCATTTTCGATGAGAAGCCTCTCTCCTTTTCAGTCGGAGGTATTGCTGCCGGAAGCTCCACTTTTGGACATAAAATACACAGTCCAAAGAAAATAAAAGTCAGAACTTTCCGCGAGTATAAAGCCGAGTTGAAAAAGATG
>DAOVAM010000233.1 GCA_030671065.1 Candidatus Aminicenantota bacterium | reverse complement strand
CCACAAAAACTACCCAGTTCAACCAGATCCAGCTGAATTTTTCGATAGAAACCAGAGCGTACATGCCACCTATACCCAGAATAATCACAATTCCCCAGACCAGGAAAAACATCCAGGATCCAGCCGTGATCTTCTTTGTCCTTTCGATCATCTCCTGAATCAGTCGAATCTCACCCTTTGCTTGCATGTCATTCATTTTATCTCCTCATTCATTTTAATTTAATTTAAAGTACTTTATTATATAAAGTAATTTAAGTTAAAAACCTTTATTTGTCAAGTTTTTTTTAAGAATATTTTAAAACAGAATAAAACACTGGAGTGAAAACCTCGTTCTCAAGAGGTGATTAAGGAAGCGTGGCAATGACAACCAAAGAGTGTTACCAACTTATTGACTGGGCACTACCTGTTCCCGATTGTTATTTCAATTCTTTGATGCGGAGGTTGCGGAATTCCACATGGGAACCGTGGCCGAGGAAACCGATGTGCCCTGTGGTTCGCTCCAATCCCGGATGATCCCTTTCATCTATGGTGCCTTTCTCAATGGCTTCCTGTATGTCCGCATCAACGATCGTCCCCCCATTGAGGTTAACAGTGATCTTCGTCCCTTTGACAATGACTTCCTGAGTATTCCACTCCCCTACTGGATTCTGGAAGCCACGTTTAGCCGGCACTACGCCGTATATAGAGCCATGATACTGATAGGGTTTAAGGTCCTTATAAATAAGGGCTGTATTGTCCAGGATCTGAAGCTCCATCCCCACATAAGCCGCATCCCCCTTGAGTGGAGTCCGGATCCCCAATCCGTTGTTCGCGCCTGTCGTGAGCTTGAACTCGAAGCGTAAAATAAAGTCACTGTATTCTTTTTCAGTGTACAAATTTCCACTCCCTAGCTTGGGATGCAGGACGATTTTCCCATCTTCTGCCACATAGCCGACTGTATCTCCAATCCAGCCTGCAAGGTCTTTACCGTTAAATAATGGCACGAAATCCTCAGCAATCTCATCTTCGCTCACAATCCGCGGCACTTCATCAGGAATGATCTCACGGATATAAATATTCCGGAAATAGAGCGTCGTGCTGTGTGCTTGAAGTTCTATCTGGCCAGTTGGATAAATCGGCTTGTCCCGTTCCCAGTAATTTTCCATAACCACGTTGTCCACAACCAGCACATTGTTCAAATAAACAGTCACATTCTCACCGACCATCCTGATCCGGAAAGTGCTCCATTCTCCGATAGGATTATCCGCGAGCTTCAGAGGCTTGCTCGGTCCTTTTTTATTGTTGTAGAGCCCCCCGGATCCTTCTGGCCACTGGGCCGGATCCCAGATCTGAACCTGAGGCGATCCACGCAGGTAAATACCGCTGTCTCCTTCCTTTTCGATCTTCCAGTCCACAAACATCTCAAAATCCCTGTAGTCTCTGGCCGTACAGAGACTGTGGCCCTTGCCATCAAAAACAAGAACTCCGTTCACGACTTTCCAGTGCGCTCGCATATCCTCATCTGCGGCTATCTGAGCTTTTTCCAGTTCTTCTGGAGTCATTTTTGCCCGGCTTGGAGGATCTTTAACCAGCCCCTTCCATCCGGAAAGATCCTTTCCATTGAAAAGAGGCACAAATCCTTCTTGCTTCAATTGAGCCTCAATATATCTTTCCAGCCTCTCCTTTTCATAATCGTCCTGAATCAGCCCGGCAGCCTTTTTTAACACTGTTAGGACATCTGGACCGGTCAGTCCGACCTCCTCCCCCCTCCGAGGAGATGCGATTCTGAAAACGGCTTGAGCCGCCTCTTCTTTTGAGTCAGCATCATCCAGGAAGGATGCAGCAAGATTCAAAGACGCATGAATTTTCACGTTTGCCAGCCCGGAGAGAACAATATTTTTTTCCTCAGCTCCCATTTGAATCTCCAGAGCCTCCTTGAGCATGGAGAACTTTGCCCACGAATCCAGGTCTGCGCCATTCACAAGTCGAACATAACCCTGGATAGCCGCTCGGAGATGCTCCGGATCTTGTGTTTCTCTACAGATAGAGAAAAGTTCATCCGCTGCACTCAAATCCGGCCATTCTGACAGGGTTTGGACTGCCGCATCCTGGATCGATTCCTCTTCGCTTTTTGTTTCCTGGATTACCGTTTGAAGCGCTTTCTCTCCTCCAATTCTGGAGAGAGGTCTGATAAAATCTATCCGTTTGGTCCCCTCCATACTTTCCAGTGTGCCCAGGAATAAATCAGCCCGCAATTCAAGGACCGGAATCTGGTTTGCGCTGACCACTGCAGCATTTTGAATGAGCGATATTTCTTCGCTGTCAGTAGCTTCAACAAGAAGCCCGATCAAACGAGGAAGATCAGTCTCGCTGACAATTGGCTCAAGGCCAGCGAGGGCGGCAAAACGGACTTCCTTGGAGTTGCTCTGTGTTTGAGAAAAAACAACATCCACATGTTCCTTTGCCCTCCGTTCTGCCAGGATCTCGATCAAAACCACCCGGCCCTGCGGGGACACGTCTTCCATGACTCCGACGGCCCGAGGCACAACCTGGCTGGCTGAATAGCCCATGAGAGCCTGTTTCACCGCCTTGGCTTCATCTTCCTGATCAGTCTTCAAACGATCCATCAGATCCTCAAGGACTTCGAGTCTTCCTAATTTTGCAGCTGCCGGAATTGCAGCCAGACGGACGACTTTTTCCTCATTTTTTAAACTCTCTAAAATGAGAGGGAGAGCTGTTTTATCCCCGCGCTGTCCGAGCATAGCGATAATTTCCGCTTGTACTTCGGATGAGACATCGTCTGTTTTTTTAATCCATACGGCGGTTGCTTCCGGTCCCTTTATCCCATCAGCAAGCTCGAGCGCTCTCCAACGAAATTCTTTATTCGGACTGTTCAAAGCAGCCAGAAGATCTTCAAGAGCATTTTCACCCAAAATGGAGACAAGAATACTAATAGCAGAACACTGAATATGACTCTCCTGGGGTGCAGTGTAGTTCTCAATCATCTTCCGGCAGATCCTCACAGAAGTTTCTTTATGACCTGACTCAGCCAGGCGCCGTGCATACAGCAGATAAAGCGAAGGTGCTTTTGCCCTCTCATAAGAAGAGGACGTTACACTAATATTATCCAGCACTTTTTCAGAACGAGGATTCCCAATGTTGGCCAGCGCATACAAAGCCACATTGCGAAGATTCGGATCCCCGTCTTGTGCATGCTTGATGATTTTCTTGACTGCCTTTGTGCTGCGCAGCTCTCCAAGCGCTTTTACGATCGTGATCCTGTTTGCATCGGAGGCCCCACCAAAAGATTTCAGAAGGACTTTCTCTGTATCTGGTGTTCCAATCGCCAGCAAAGCTTGAGTAGCTGGTTCACACAATCTCTCATCCATAAGAAACTGGCTGAGAAGCTTGACTGATTCGTCCCTACCGGCGATCTGGAGCTGCCGGATCAAAAACGCTTTGACTTCGTTGTCTTTTGCTGTTTCCAGAGATTCTATGACTACAAGAGCAAACATCTTACGCTCTTCCTCAGCACTGCCACGGCTGACATGCACAGCCACTCCGTTAAGCGCGAACCGGACCTGAGTGTCATCTCCTGTCCCTGGTGGAACCAGCATCTGGCAGATTTCCCGGATAC
>DAOVAM010000184.1 GCA_030671065.1 Candidatus Aminicenantota bacterium | reverse complement strand
TCTTTCAATTCCTTAATTTCTTTTTCGACCTCCGCCTTTTGCTCGGCACGGACTTTTTTCATCTTCTTAATTTCTTTTTCTGCAGATGCTTTTATTGCGATTTTTTCCCTGTCCAATTCGTCTTGTTTTTTCTTAATCTCTTTATCAATTTTCTTCAAGGGAGCTCCAACCATTCTTTTAACTTTTCTGTTGGTGATAAACATCCAGATGAAAACGATAAAGATCAGAGCGAAAAAAACATAATAGGGAATATTCAGCCCCATCAGAAAATCATGCGTTTTCTTAAACAAGCCTAATAAAGATTCAAAAATATTATCCATGAGCTATTCCAGACCTATCCTCAATAGTAATTTTATATATTTTATCAAAAATAATCCAGAATATAATGTATCATTCACTTTTCCCCTCATGTTTTCCTTATACAGTATCTCTCCCTTAAATTTCAAGTGGAAACTTCTTTGTTCAAGCATGGACTCGTGCATCAAGCTCCCTAAAATCATTAATTAGACCTGAACAATCAAAAAGCCTGACTTTTTCCCTTCACCTTTCCAGCCTTCCAGCTCATTCCTATTTGACATATCCCCCAGGCAGTGTTATATGTCTCATGAAAAAGCATCCAAGATGGAGACTTTCGGCTGGCTTTCCATCCTTCCTCCCCTCCTGGCAATCATCCTCGCCATCCGAACAAAACATGTGTACATCTCTCTCATCCTTGGCATATGGCTGGGATGGACCATCATCAATTCCTGGAATCCAATTCAGGGCTTAATCCAGACTGTCAATTCTCTCATCGACGTGTTCAAGGATGCGGATAACACCCGGGTCATCCTTTTCAGCGCCATGATCGGAGCGATCATCACCTTCACTCAATACTCTGGAGGTATGAAGGGCTTTGTCAACTGGGTCGTGGGCAAAGGGCTTGTCAGGACAAGAAAAAAGGGGGGATTACTGGCGTGGTTCCTGGGGCTCATTATCTTTATCGAATCCAGCATATGTGTACTCATCTCCGGAGCCGTTTCCAGACCGATTTTCGATAAGCTCAAAATATCCCGCGAAAAGCTCAGCTATATACTCGATTCCACATCTGCGCCAAAGTGCGTTCTTATCCCTTTAAACGCCTGGGGAGCTTTCGTCATCGGCCTCCTCGCCAAGCAGCAAGTCGAACAACCTGTCAAGTTCCTCCTGTCATCCATACCTTTTAATTTCTACGCAATCTTCGCCCTCCTTCTCGTTCTGATCGTTATTCTGACAGGAAAAGATTTCGGCCCTATGAAGAAAGCTGAGCACAGAGTGAGTGTCGAAAATAAACTCCTCCGAGATGGAGCCGAACCCCTTGTTTCGACTGATGTCGTTGCAATGGAAGCCAAAAAAGGGATTCCTCCGCGGGCGATAAACATGGTCCTCCCAGTCGCGACCATGGTCGTCACGATGCCGATCGTTCTTCTTATCACTGGAAAAGGCAATTTGATGGAGGGCTCCGGATCGATCTCTGTTCTCTGGGCTGTCATCTTGGGACTCGTCGTAGGAGCCATTGCCTACAGAGCTCAACGAATAATGAAAACAAAAGAAATAACAGATGTTTTCATGAAAGGAGTCGGAGGGCTCATTCCTGTGGCAGCCTTGATGATGCTGGCGTTTTCTATCGGCGACACCTGCGATGCTCTGGGCACTGGCCCTTTTGTCGCCCAAGCTGTCAAGTCCACTCTCAATCCCGGACTCATTCCTTCTGTTGTTTTCATCGTCTCCTGCTTCATCGCTTTCTCCACAGGAACATCCTGGGGAACTTTTGCCATCATGATTCCGATCGCCGTCCCGATGATCAATATTATCGGGCTTCACCCGGGCATTATGATAGCCGCTGTTCTCGGTGGTGGAGTGTTCGGAGATCACTGTTCCCCAATATCAGATACGACCATCATCTCGTCAATGGCTTCGGCGACTGATCATATCGATCATGTGAGAACACAACTTCCCTATGCACTCATGGCTGGCGTCCTCGCAATATTTTTCTTCCTCATTTTCGGTTTTGCTCTATGATGGTTGATTCCAGAGGAGGATAATCCATGAAAACAGGGAAAATATTCAACGCCTAATCAATTTTTTTCAAAAAGCAAATATTTTTGACCCGACCGGCATTCACTGCGAAGGATTCCACTTCATTCTCCTCATTACGGAAAAATTGTATCTTCATACCAGAGATCATGAAATTATCTCTCAGCGTTGGCTCCAAAGGACTGTCTGGATAGTCTTTATGCCGGTTTTCATGAACAAGAAAGAGCTTCCCGTCTTTTAATCCCAGTCTATAAGCAACCTGAAGCTCTTCACTGTAATACTCCCCTACGAGCTCCCCTAACTCTTCAGCAGTTGGAGAAACGAGATCGACGGGCTCAAACGT
Organism: Candidatus Aminicenantota bacterium; assembly: GCA_030671065.1. Lineage (GTDB taxonomy): Bacteria > Acidobacteriota > Aminicenantia > Aminicenantales > Aminicenantaceae > SOIA01. The sequence goes on along the minus strand of DAOVAM010000184.1, from coordinate 2,461 downwards.
GGAAGGCTCCCTCCCTTCTCTTTTGACTCGAATGATCATCGGCTTGTTCTCACCTTGCTTATCGAATTCAATTTCTAGCTCCACGGGGGCATCGATTGAAAGAAATTTTCTCTGGCTAACAGGTGAAATGGAAAATCGATACAAAAATGTATACACCTCTAGTTTTCCCTTTTTAAGAGCAACCTTCCAAATGGTGTCTGTTTCCGGATTCCGAAAAGCACCGGTTTTTTCTTTGAGTTCAGCCTCTGAAAGCTTTATGAAACGAGGTTTGCGGGGCGGTTCTTTTTTGGTCACCTCTCCCTTAAATTGGTCAGCCAGATAAATATCCGCAACTTTTCTGGCAAGCTGACTTGGGTTTATTCGGCTCAGGTTGGCCAGGCAAATCACAGAAAACTTTTGCTCGGGAAAACGAATCATATCTGCCCTGAATCCGACAAATGCTCCGCCATGGCTGATCATTTTCAAGCCTTTATAGTCTCCTATTCCCAGACCAAAAGCGTAGTCAAGTTCCTTACCATTGTTCAACTTTCCGGGAGTGAGGACTCTATCGATCAACTCCTGGCTTCCTTTTCCCAATTTATTATTGTTGAAATTTTGATCCCACTTGAGGAGATCATCCACAGCGGTGAAGACGCCTCCATCTCCGATCATGCCCAGAGTCGTCATGCTGATCCTGAATCCTCCGCCTCTTAAAGGCGCATAACCTGAGGCCCTGTTTTTCACGATCAAAGTATGGTTGTCGTGAAAATGAGTGTTCTTCATGCCGAGAGGTTTGAATATGTATTCCTCAGCGAAAATACCCATGGATTTTCCCGTTACTCTCTTCACAATCTCCGATAAAAGAAAATACCCGGAATTGCTGTAGAGAAACTCTTCCCCAGGATTGAAGTTGAGTTCCTTCTGCCTGGCTAGAAGGTCGATCACTTCAGGGTCTATAAAAAAATCATCATTCCGTTCGCCGGCGATGCTCCAGAGGGTCAAATAATCCCGGATTCCACTCGTGTGATGGAGAAGGTGCCGAATTTTGATATCGTTGGCATACTCTGGCATTTCCGGGAAATATTTCCTTATGCTGTCATCCACTGAAATTTTCCCTTGTTCCTCGAGAAGGGCTATACACATGGCTGTGAACTGTTTAGAGGTCGAACCAATGCGGAAAACTGATCGAGAAGTGAGAGGAATATTATACTCCAAGTTAGCCATGCCGTATCCGCGTTTGTAAATGAATTGGCCGTTCTTGATTACTCCTAGAGCACACCCTGGAGAATCTGGCTTGTCCCAAGTCTTGAACAGCCTGTCAACTTGATCCGTGAGTCTATCCGCATTCGCCGTTGAACACAAAAAAACAACGATTATTGCTGAGAGTAAAACGCACTTAATCCTGAATTTTGTTGAATTCATGGTAACCCCCTCTTGAGACTATTTTTCGGCAGGTTCTTCTGTGGTCTTTTCAGCTTGTTTTTCTGCAGGTTTAGCAGTAGGCTTTTCGGCAGACTTTTCAGATGGAAGAAGCCCAACCTCCATTCGTATTTCGGTATCTAACTGAGCTGCCATCTCTGTATTCTCCATCAGAAGTTTTTTGACGTTCTCTCTGCCCTGTCCCAATCGCTCGCCTTTGTAGGAGTACCAGGTTCCGGTTTTTTCAATGATTCCCGTATCTAATCCGCAGTCAACCAAATCTCCTTCCTTCGATATTCCCTCTCCGTAGATGATGTCAAATTGAGACAGCCTGAAAGGTGGAGCCATCTTATTCTTGACGATCTTCACTTTCACTCTGTTGCCGACGACTTTATCGCCTTCCTTTAAGGTGGCCAACCGTCTGATATCGATCCTCAGCGAGGAATAAAACTTCAGGGCTCTTCCTCCTGATGTCGTCTCTGGATTTCCCAGGAAAAATCCAATCTTTTGCCTAATCTGGTTCACGAATATAAAGCACGTCTTTGACCGGCTGACTATGGCTGTCAGTTTTCGTAGAGCTTGAGACATGAGGCGAGCCTGAAGGCCCATATGAGCATCCCCCATCTCTCCTTCGAGCTCAGCTTTGGGCACCAATGCAGCCACAGAATCCACTGCGATGACATCGACGGCTCCACTCCGTACAAGCATCTCCGCGATCTCTAGAGCTTGCTCACCAAAATCTGGTTGGGATATCAGAAGATTATCCACATCCACTCCCACGCTGGCTGCGTAAGCAGGGTCCAGAGCGTGCTCGGCATCGATAAAGGCAGCTTGACCGCCTTGCTTCTGGGCTTCAGCGATGACATGAAGAACCAATGTTGTTTTTCCCGTGGCTTCTGGGCCAAAGACCTCAATAACTCTTCCTCTTGGAAAACCTCCTATTCCCAGGCTCAGATCGAAAGCAATGGAGCCAGTGGGAATGGCAGGCACTTTAATCGCTGCCTCCCTCTGCCCCAGCTTCATCACTGCTCCCTTGCCGAATTGCTTCTCTATTTGAGAAACA
>DAOVAM010000057.1 GCA_030671065.1 Candidatus Aminicenantota bacterium | reverse complement strand
CAGAGGGCAATCTCGTAAGATGAAAATACCTTCGTTTGGAAAATGTTATTACCATACCTGTCTTAGATTTAGCAGCCTTTTAAAGTGAAGTGAAGTTATACTAGAAAAAAAATAATTATTTTATGAGATTGCCACGCTGCGCTCGCAATGACATCTGAAAAGTATTACCGAATTATTGAACGAGAACAAAAAGCCTTTTTGCATTCGCAATCAAAGAAATTGAACGAGTTGTGAAGACGGGATCTCGAAGGACCGGAAAAGATGTTTCCAGAGTCTGGAGTTGACCTTGACAGCGTGAACAATTCCGTAAACAATAATGAGAAACTAAACAGAAGAGAGAAGATGAATTGAGAAAATCCAGCCTTCACAGTCTCTTTGTGGCAATTCTCTGTCTGTTGTTTTTTGTCCCACACCTTTCTGCTGAGGATTTCGCGAACCTTTGGGGACTGGTTACAGACACTGATCAAAATCCCATTCCAAACTCCAAAATATCTCTCTTCTTAAAAAAACAGGATTTCGAGAAAATCCTGCACAGCGATCCATCAGGATTATTCAGAGTGTGTGGTCTTCCCCTTGGCAGCTACACGCTCCATTTTGATGCTGAAGGATACCAACCCCATACTCAGAATGATGTTCACCTTGAACCCTCTCAATCGCTGTATCTTCGAGTTGCTCTCAAAGCTATGGACAAACAAGAGACATCTTCCTCCAGAGCCCTGTATTTAGATTATTCCAATCATCTTCATCAGACTATTCTGGATGAGTTTCAAATCAATCAGTCACCCTCTGCTCATAATGTCTGGTCTCTTGTGGAAAACCAGGATCTGTCCGCCACGACCAACAGGATCGATGTGGGGGGTCTATGGGGAAGCATACCTTCACTCTTCAGCTCAAGAGGAGCCAGCTCCTGGACACAAAACATATATCTGCTTAACGGACTGGACGTGACAGATCCCTACTGTATAGGAAGGCCTCTTTTTCTGCCTGACTTTCACTCTCTCCAGTTCACTCAATTGATCAATGCCGGATATCCTCCTTCAGCCCTTTCTCCTGGAGCCTATTTTGACATTCTTACTCAAGACGGAACAGACACGTTTCGAGGGGGACTATCTGCCTTCTTTATCCATAAAAAACTTCAGAGCTCGAACATAACTCCACACCTCGAAAGCGAGGGACTGAATGAGAGCCATTCCTTCAACCATCTGACAGATGGAAATTTTTACTTTTCAGGACCCGTTATCCCCAAAAAACTCTTCTTTTTTACATCCCTATCTGCCTCCAAAGTGTCACGGGATATTGCTGAGTTTGATGAAGAAGATCTGTCCACTGTCCGATCAGGATTTTTAAGCTTGAAATACGAGCTTCCTGAAAATTCCTTCCATTTTCTCTGGACAGGACAGAATATCCAGCATTCCTCGTATGGCGCGGGAAGAGAGGTTCCCTTCTCTGCCACGTCAGATCGCAGAGACATCTACAACATCGTCCAGGGGATCTGGAAAGTGAGAATTAAAGATATCCACTTCATCAAGACCGGGATAAGCTTCGCCTATGGGGATATCCGGTCTGATTTTCAAGACGGAGCATCCGGCCAGCATGGAGTTGAGATATTTAAAAACATTCCTTCTGGAACCGCTCCCTTTGCAGGAAGAGATAAGCGCAGCTCCTTGACGCTTCAACTCAAAGGAGAATCCTTTGTTCCCGGTTTTTTCAAAGCCCAACACAGACTCCAGTATGGATTTCAAGCTCAATATTCTCATTCATCTTCACACAAGGAAATTGAAGACAACCTCCACCTTCATTTTTTTGATGGGATTCCTGTTGAAGTCGTCAGATACAACACCCCTGTGCAGCACCGGGAATCTGGCATTCACTTGAGCCTTTTTGCACAGGATTCTGTCATCCTTTCCAATTTTATATCTTTTTATCTGGGTCTCCACTTAACATACGATCACGGCTGGCTTCCCTCTCAAACTCCCAACACAGTCTTTAACCGGAACGGGAGTTCCCTCGAAGAAAACTCTCGAGTGACATGGCTCAACCTTTCTCCCAGGATGGGAATCATTTTCCCTTTATCTCGATCCAGGAAATCTGCGCTCAAGGTGTCGATTGCCCGCTATTATTTTACTCTCCCTCTTCGTTTCCTGACATACGGGAGTTCCAGCACTCTGGGAGGTCAGGCCTTCTCATGGAACGATTTGAACACGGACAATAAGTTTCAAGAAAGCGAGTCCGGAGCACTCCTTCGACGAGAAGGGACCTTTTTTACCAGGATAGATGCCGACCTGAAAAGACCTTACACAAACGAATTCTCGATCTCCTTCGTCCGTACTTTTGGTTCCGGCTGGTCGTTAACTGTTGGAGGATTCATCAGAGAAAACAGAAACCTGATCGAAACTCTGAATACAGGTGTCCCTTTTTCCGCATACCAGCCTGTGCAATTTTTTGATATCGGCGACGACAGAATTCCTGACTCTCATGACGACCTCGAATTTACAGTCTACAATCAGAACATCGGAACTTTGGGCCAGGATCTTTTTTTCCTCACCAATCCTGACTCAGAAACAAGAGTCTCTAAATACTACGGGTTCGACATCACGCTCGTGAAAAAATACAGCTCGAAATTCACTTTTTTTCTCTCGCTTACAGCGACTTCTGCCGAAGGGAGCACAAACCCTGGCAACACTGAATGGGAAAACGACGATGGAATCGTGGGCACTCTGTACGACAATCCCAACACTCACATCAACTCCGAAGGGAGGATGCGTTTCGACAGGGCTTATACAGGGAGAATCGGATTGAGTTTCATGGCTCCATTCGGCATAAGGATCGGGTGTGTTATCAAATACTATGATGGTCAACCTTTTGCCCGCAAAATCATCGTGACAGGGATGAACCAGGGTCCTTTTTTCATCCAGGCCCATCCGAGAGGCGTATCCCGTTACGAATACAACAGGACTGTGGACATCCGATTGGAGAGGCGATTGATTCTCGGCAAGACACACATGAGGATCATACTGGATGCCTTCAACCTGCTTAACAGGGGCCTGGCCACTGAAGAAAACGAATGGACTGGCCCTGAATATCCCCTGCGTTATGCAACAGAAATTCAATCCCCCAGAGTTTTTCGTTTGGGTCTGGTTTATGAATTTTAAAGTAGAAGACATTTTTCTTGTCAATGGAGAAACATTGTGTTAGCATTCCTTCTCCAAATTTGAATTTCCGATAAATTCTAAATTTGGGCAACACAAGTGCCTGCCTTTAAATGCAAGTGTGACAAGAAACAGGAAAGTTTCCTTCAGAACCGCTTGGATAAAACTGAATTAAGATATGTACTTAACATGCGGTTAAAAGTTCTCACAGTCGTCCTTTTGAGTCCGGTAGTTTTCTTCGTTCAACAGTCTTTCTCTCAATCATCACGCTACTCGGATCAGGAGTGCCTCTCCTGCCATGGCAAGCCTGAAATCGCACAGATCATGAGCGATGGAAAAGTTCGCTCTCTCCACGTGGATCCGGAGGAATGGAACCAGGATATCCACCACACAGGCAGCGTGCTCTGTGTGGATTGTCATACTCATGCCAATCCTTATGTTCACTTCAGAGAGGGCTTCATCGATGTGGATTGTTCACGCTGCCATCCCGAAGAGGCTGAGGAATACCAGAAAAATATACATGAGACTTTTGATGCTCCTTCTCCAGGAAAAGAGCTCCCTCTCTGCTTTCACTGCCATACTAAACATCATGTTCTTCGCCATGATGATCCCGCATCCTCAGTCTCTGAAAACAATATCGGAGATACCTGTGGTACCTGCCATGCTGAAGTCATGGTGAAAGGGATAATAAAAGGAAGCTCGCTAGGAAAAATATCCGGCCACCGAAAAGGGGACATTTCAGAAAAATTTGATATGAGGGTATGCATCAGCTGTCATTATGATGATTCCGCCCACGGCGCCAAGCGTGTGTACAAAGATTTTTGTTCTCGTTGTCATGATGTGCGTTCTATGGCAAATATTATTTTGGGGCCCACACACTTGAATTCACAAAAAGTGGCTTCGCTCAACTACCTGAACAGTGCACTTGTTCTCTCATTCGTACTTGGTGTTTGCATATTCTTCGGGTACAGATCGCGCGGAAGGATCGTTAATGGAGTGAAGTCCTGGCTGGAAGGCATGACCATTCAAAAGGAAGACAAACCACCAGAAGACGCAGTAGAGGACAAGGAAAAGGAACGAACAGGTTTAGATCTTCAACCTGAACACCTCCCGGACGAGACCGAACAAATAGACAAAGAAGAGCCATCCCAGGAAGAAACACAAGATCCAGAGGACAACAGTGATGGAGGAGAGAGATAAACACAGTGAAGGGTAAGAAGAAGCGTTTGGCTGTTTTGGTAGACTTGAGAAAGTGCATCGGGTGCGATGCTTGTTCTCTGGCCTGCAAGAGTGAAAATGATGTTCCTCTCGGTGTATGGAGAACATGGGTCAAAAAAGTGGAAAAAGGACAGTATCCTCACTCCAAGGAATTCTTCCTGCCCATCCTCTGCAATAACTGTGAAAACCCCATATGTGTGACAGTCTGTCCGGTCAATGCCGGCATCAAACGTCCGGATGGGATAGTTTATATCGACCCACACAGGTGCATCGGCTGCCGATACTGCATGGCGTCCTGTCCGTACGGAGTGAGGTACATCCACCCAAGGAGGAAAATCGCAGAGAAATGTTACTGGTGCCACCATAGAGTGGACGCTGGCCTAGAACCCGCATGTGTTCAGGCTTGTCCGACGGATGCTCTCCTGTTCGGTGACATGAATGACCCAGAAAGTGAGATCTCCAAGGTTGCAGCAGAGAATGCTATCCAGGTCATCAAACCGGAGAGCGGAACAGACCCGCATACATTTTACATTGCTTTGGATATTGATTCAGTCGAGGCAATAAAATCGGAAGATAAATAGAAAACAATGGATACTCAAGTTTTGTACAACATCCTACATCAAGAAGCATTCGGCTTCAACATCGCAATGTATTTCTATCTTACCGGCTTAAGTGCAGGATCTTTCATCCTTTCCACCCTCGCCTATGGCTTTGGCATGAACCAGTACAAATCCATCGGCAGAGTCGGCGTTGTTCTCGCTACTCTCCTTCTGGTAATCGCCCCTTTCTTTCTACTTATCCATATCGGGATGCCCCATCGGGCATGGCACCTTTTTGTGTATCTGAATATGTCCTCTCCGATCACATGGGGTTCATTCCTGCTGGTCCTGTATCCGATCAACTGTATTATCTATGGTTATTTCATGTTCAAGGAAAAAATGAAACAGACGCGGATCTTTGCCTTCATCGGAATCCCCCTTGCCATAGCTGTCCACGGTTACACCGGATTCATCCTGGCTTTTGGCAAGGCCAGAGCCCTATGGAACACGGCTCTGATGCCCATACTCTTTCTGGCATCAGCCATTGTTTCTGGAATCGCTCTCATGATCCTCGTCATTATCGTCAAGGACCGTTTTTTCACCAAAGCCAAAAGTATAAACAGGGATCTCATTCTGAACCTCGGGAAATTACTGGCTTGGATGATCGTGTTCGACCTGTTTCTCGTGGGCAGTGACCTTCTCGTTCTTTCGATTTCGCATTCAGATGCTCAAACCGCGGCACATCTGATCCTTGTAGGAAAATTCAGTATTCTGTTCCTCGTTATCGAGAACCTCCTGGGAAAGATCATTCCCTTCATCCTTTTGGTCGTGCCCAGGTTCCGAACACTGACAACTGTGGTCATTGCCTCTTTACTGGTGGTCGTAGGGATATTCATCATGCGGTATGTTGTTGTCTTAGCAGGAGAATTTGTCCCCTTGTTGTAAAAGGTAAACAGGAATGAAAAGACATAAAATCTCCAGACGAAGATTCATGAAGAACGGATTTGCCTGGATAGCGGGAACGGCTGTCAGTTTCGGCTCCACCGGGAAAGCCGCCACCGATAAACAGATTGATGCTGTTTCCAGAACCTCACTCAAATCCCTCCGTGCTATCCCCACGACATGCGAACAGTGCCCGGCCGGATGCGGAGTCATTGCCTATCTGGATGGAGAAAAACTGGTCCAAATCCTCGGGAATCCAAATCATCCCAATAACCAGGGAGGCATATGTGCCAAGGGGATTGCTGGGATCAACCTGGTCAACGACCCCGAACGCCTGCTTCATCCTTTGAAAAGAGTCGGCGCACGAGGGAGTGGCAATTGGCAAAAGATCAGCTGGGATGAAGCATATACGACGCTCAGCAACCGTATCCAGGATATGCTGAAATCGGGCAGGATTGCCGAATTTATTGTCGATATGGGACAAGACGATCCTCTGCTCGCCCGGTTCCTCGATTCTCTCGGGACACCGCATCTCATCAACAGAAATATCTTGAATAACAGGAACCGAAATGCGGCCATCGCAGAGATGGTGGGATCCTCTTCTCTTATAGAAGATGTTGGAAGAAGCCGTACCATTCTCAACTTCGGGACCAATCCTTTTTCAAACCATGATCTTTTCATCGGGATTGCTCGAAGGCTAGTCCTTGCCAGGATCGAAAAGGGAGCAAGGCTCACTACATTCGATGTACGAATGTCTGAGACCGCGGCCAACAGCGATACCTGGTATCCGGTTAAGGCCGGCACTGACGGAATTGTGGCTCTGGCGATGGCTAATGTGATAATGAGGAGAGACCTGGCGAACTCGGATTTTATAGAAAAACAGACGGACCTGTCCGTATCGAGTCTCAAACAACTTCTCTCCCCCTACTCTCCTGAAATGGCAGAACGAGAAAGCGGAGTCAAAGCAGCAGATATCGTGCGGCTTGCTGTGGAGTTCGCAACGCAGAAGCCATCTGTGGCTATTTTTGGAGGAGGAATCACCGACCATCTGAACGGAACCGAGAATGCACGATGTGTTTCCCTTTTAAACTGGATTGTCGGAAACCTCGAGAAAAAAGGGGGGCTCTTCTTTCCACGTCTCCCGGGCCATAAAGGGGCCACAGAAAAACCTCCACCAAATGCCTTGTCAGGTTTGAGCCGGACTTCCAAAGGAATTACAGAAATCAAAGAAGCCAACGGTCGAATCGACACCTATTTTGCTTATTTTTCCAATCCGGTCTTCTCAGAGCCTGACTGTCAATCGACGGCTCGCCAACTGAAAAATGAAAAAAATGTACGTTTTCTCGTTGTCATGGACACTCATCTGACTGAAACGGGCATGCTGGCGGATATCGTTCTCCCCGCTGCCACATACCTTGAGGGATGGGGACTCAGACATGCTCCATCCCTGGATTTGGTGCCCATCGTGAATATCAAACAGCCAGCAGTATCTCTGTTGAGCGCGGCAACGGCATTACGATCTCCTGATTTTACGGTTGGGAAGCTCCTTGATCCCTTTTTCCGACCCAAGGGTGAGGCTGTTGAAATCGGAAACGTGTGCTTAGAGCTGGCCCGTCGGATCAAAGGAAACGTCATCAAAAAGCTCCCTTTCCAAAACACACAGGAGTTTGTGTCCAAACACATGTCCTCTCTCCTCGGCCCTGGAACTCAGGAAGGGATGGAAGACCTGAAGAAGAAGGGATTCTGGATCGACCAAGGGATAAACAAAGACTCTGATCCTTCTCTAAAGGACACGATTGACCTCTCCAAAAGTCCAAAAGTCAGGATCAAGTCACAGACTATGGATCAATCTCCCCTGCCCGGCTATCAGGCTCTTGAATCGCATAAACTCAAGGAGAAGAATGAGTTCATCCTCACCTCATTCAAATCCACTCTTACAGGAAAGGGAATGGCCAACAGCAAATGGGCACGGGAGATATTCCACGAAAATCAGTTGTGGATGAATAAAAAAATCGCAAACCAGATGGGGATCCAGAACAATGATAAGGTGCGTGTGACATCGATCACAGGATCATTGACTGTCAGGGTTCTCACAACACACCGAATCCATCCAGAGTCTGTTGCTCTCGCTGAGGGTTTTGGACATACAGCTGTTGGAAATGTCGCAAAAAACAAACGATTCAAGAGTACAGACAGGGATACCATCCTAATCTGGTGGAACAAAAAAGGAAACGGCGTGAATCCGATGGAAATAATCGAAAGGAAAACCGATCCGGTTGGTGGAGGTTTGGGATCGAAGGATACAGTGGTTCGGATCGAGAAACTTTCCTGACCAAATGAAAGAATTCGATTGAAAGGCGACAAGGATTTTGTAGAGTCAACAGGATAAAAAGAAAAGACATAAGAAGAAGAAAGGACCCTGAATTGAATATAATGAATCCCTACGGAGGCAAAAGAGAATGGTAAAAAAATACACTCCCCTTGCTGCTTCCTTTATCTTCCTCTGTATGATCACATCACTCTTGGCCAACGCAGACAGCACGGGAATAAAAAGATTGACGTATTCTGGAAATAATGTGGTGGGATACCCGTGTTTGAGTGATGACGGCCGGTGGATGCTTTATGTGTTGGAGATCAAGGAGGACGAAAAAACGACAAAAGCGATAATGTTATTGGATGTGGAAAATGGAAAGGAAAAAGAGCTCTTTCGAAGCGGAACGCAGATGGCTCCAGCTCCGCACACTACCACCCCTCTTATGGTCGGTTCCAAACCCCCTCTCATCAGTGGTAACGGACAAGTGGCTGTCTTCTCCTTAAGTCTTGGAGAACCTGAAAACAGACTTGACCACTATCTCTGTGTTATCAAAACAGACAGAACCGACTCTAAAATTTTCTCCTTCCCTATCGAAGCCTTAAAGGGAAAAGATTTAAAATCCCTGGAGTTTGAAAGCCCGAACTGGGAGCGGATTTCAAATTATGCCGTAGATAAAGAAGGAATTCGTATCGCCTGTCTGCTCAAAGGTCATCTGGGTCCGAGGAGACATGGCCATCCGAGCGGAATTGTTCTCCTGGATGTACCCAACGGAAAACAAAACACCGCACTTGCCCCGGATTTTAACGGAACCGAATGGGAATGGCCAGACTTTCCCCGCCGCCCCCTCCTAGGAGGAGGATGGGCGTTTTGCCTGAGTGGGGATGGAAAGATGCTTGTGTTCGGAGCCCAATCTTCTAAGGAAAAAACCGACTATGATCTGTATGTTCTCAAACGGGGTGGAGAAGAGATGAGGAGAATAACCGATTTCCATGACCGCTGGTTCAGTCTGGCAGATATCAGTGACGATGGCGAAAAGGTTGTTTTCTTCTATAACGGGAGAAAAAAACAGGGAATGGGAACATACATGATTCATACGGATGGGTCTGGATTGAATTATCTTGAATCCAATATGGCGCCCAGGATTGAGCTTTTCGACATGTCCGGAGATGGCCAGATCATTCTCTACAAACATGTGTATAAGGGGATGGCATTCGATCTTCTGGCAGGTAAGGAGAGAGTGGTTTTTGATGAGAAGACTCCAGGCTATATAAAAGGCCTCATGCCTATGGATTTCCCTCGCATCCCTGCCTTCTGGGGGCCTCGCATCATGAGTTTCAAGGGACACAGAGTCCTTCTTGTCGGACCTCCGCAAGGCAAAGATACTCCTGAAATATACATGCTTCAAATCGACATGAAATAACATGAGAACTCTCAGATTCAAAAAGAGATTTCGGATTACGCTCTTTCTCGTCATTCTCATCCTCCTTATTGGTGCAGGGTATGTTACAGCTTTCCTGGTGCGTTATTCAGCGACAAGCGAACGCGTGTGCAGACAGTGTCACCCTGAACTTTCAGAGCTGTGGAGAAAATCAAACGGGCATCCTGCAAATCAGACAAGCTGTTATCAATGTCATTCCAAGGAATTCACACTCTCTCCTGAAGGAGGAAATATTCTTCAGCACACTCGT
>DAOVAM010000080.1 GCA_030671065.1 Candidatus Aminicenantota bacterium | reverse complement strand
GTGGATTTTTCTGGATTTAGGTTTTCATTCCCGATAGGGCCCAGGAGGGTTGCAGGCGCGTAAAGCTGGTAGAGGGAGGGAGATTTGAAACCGGTTCCGATTGTGGATTTTAATTTGGTTTGTGTGCTTTTGATGACATAGACTGGCGCGAGGCGAAACGTTGTGGATGTTCCAAACTGGGTGTGAGTGTCCAGGCGAACTCCAGCAGAGGCAAAAAATCTTGGTGCGAGGCGGACTTGATCTTGAATGTAGAATCCAGTTGTACGAACTCGCTGCAGGGAGAAGACGCTTGAATAAGAACCCCAGATTCCGTCAGAAGAGTACTCTGATTCCCCCTGCTCCTGTTGGTGGTCAATTCCGAATGTCAGAGTATTTGTCTCGTGAAGAAAGACGTTGTTCTGCCAGTCAATATTGAGTAGTTTGCTTTTGAAAAAACCCTGTTCGGAATCAAGAGGATGGGCATCGTCTGTCGGGTTTTCATGCCTTCGGTCGTAATCCACAAGAGAGAGGCTTAATTTGTGTTCCCAGCGGTTGTTCAGCAGGAGAGCGCGAATCTGCCCTTTGAAGAAGAATGAATTATTCTTCTGCGTATTATTCGGGTCATCTCCAAAATCTCCTCCGAAATTGTCAACTTCGGTTTGGCTTTCAACGGTCCGCAGGATGAAATCCATTTCAAGGTTATTTTTTATGCGGTACCCGAATCTCCCGGATAGAGAGAGATTCCAATAGCCATCCTTTTCTTCGTTTCCTTCATACTCTGAGCTGGCCGATGAGAATCCAGAGCTCCGGAAATAATTGACTCCGAAGGAATAATGGATTTTTTCCGTGCTTCCACTCAGCCCTGCGCTGCTGATGAGTGTTCCGTAGGAACCGCCTGCGCTGGATAAAGAAAACTTGGGATCACCCTGGCCTTTTTTTGTGATGATATTCACCACTCCACTCAAAGCGTCCGAACCGTAAAGAGTGCTCTGGGGACCACGGAGAATCTCGATGCGTTCTATGCTGTCCAGTGTGAAATGGGCCAGGTCAAAAGAGCGTGCCGGAGAGATGGGGTCGTTCAATTCGACTCCGTCCATCAGGAACAGAGTGTGCTCCGAATTCGCTCCACGAACAAATGCAGAGGCTGCGCCTCCGGCTGGGCCGTTTTGAATTACTGTTAACCCCAGAATCTCTTCGAGTGCTTCGAGAACGGTGGTTTTTTTCATCCGTTCCAGCTCCTCTTTTGAAATCACGGTTACAGAGCTGGCAATCTCTTGAGCCGGAGTTTCGATTCGTGTGGCGGTGACGACTATCTGATGCTGAAGGGGAGGAATCTGTTTTTTCTTTTCAGTGCTTTCTTGTGAAAAAACGGGGGAGAATAAAAAAACTGCAGCGAGGGCCATGCAAGACGCTTTTTTTACCATATTCATTTTCTCCTGTATCTTCTGCCCCCGCATCTTGCCACCCAGCATCACAATGTGGACTTCTTCCTCCACTGATTCTTCAAGGGAGGTAGGCAAAAAAAAGCAACCCTAACTTCCTCCCGAAGATGGGTTTCTTGCGTTTAAAGGGGGTTTCCTGACTCTCGGATTACCCTCATTCCAGGCCTTCCCGTCTTGAAAGAAAGACAGTGGCGTGATCTGGAATTCGTACCCGATTACAGTAGCGGGGGCTGTGTCCGTCTCTCACGGACTTCCCTTTCCTTTAAACGTGAAACTCAATTGTCAAAGATAATGAAACTACTCTCACTCATTAAAGGATATGTTTTTGCACTTGTCAAGCCGTTTCTCTGGGATCACAGGGAAAGAATATTCTGAGAGAATATGAAGTGAAAATGGATGCCTTGGAAAAGGAGGGGCCAGGCTGTCATCTTCTGTTTGGAGAAGAATGACAGCCTGCTGAAGGGGGTAAATCAGTTGATAAGGGGATTTATTCGAAACTCCCAGTTAAAAGGAGGGGTAAAAAGGAGGGTCTTCATTTTACTGTGTACTTTTTTCTGTCTCATCTTTGTGCTCCATATATAAATACGCAAAATGTTCAAAAAAAGTTGCAAGATTTAAAATATTCCGTTTAATTATTTTATGGACTGTGGGACCCAGTCATAAAAGATGTCAGATCTCTGTTTCAAGAATAGAGGTGTATTCAGGATAAGGACCTCACGGAGTGGTCTTCACTGGGATTGAGGGAATTATAGGGAGGCTTATTACAGAGAAGAATAGAGGAATGTCACTTTTTTATTCTTTGTTTTCCCCTTTTTATCAGTACTATTTGAATATTATACCATAAATCATATTCAAATTTCAACACTTTTTTTCAAATATTTAAAAATTGGATGTTTAGACTGTGTTTTGACATATTTTATGTAGAAAATGGGGTCTTTTCAGCCATTTTTTCAAAGGAATGACAAAACAGGGCTTTGTTCAGGCTTTTTGACTATTCAGGATATATTTTTTAGAATGATTCCAACAGGGAGAGGATGAGTGAGAAGAAACTCTCTTCCTTGGTCCAAAGGAGCTTGATTATGGATATGGATAAAGAATTATTCAGGAAATTTGGCTATAAATTCATCGATTGGGTGACTGATTATTTGAGCGGCCTTGATAATTTTCCAGTGCGCTCACAGGTCAAACCTGGCGAAATCCGGAGTCAACTTCCGCCTGAACCGCCAGGTCAAGGAGAGTCGATGGAGAAGATTTTTCAAGACTTTAAAGACACTATCATCCCCGGAATAACCCACTGGCAGCACCCCTCATGGTTTGCTTATTTCCCTGCAAATAACAGTCCCCCTTCTATTCTGGCGGAGCTGCTCACAGCCGGGATCGGCGCGCAGTGTATGATCTGGCAGACTTCCCCAGCCGCCGCGGAGCTTGAGGAGGTTGTTCTGGAATGGTTGCGTCAAATGCTTGGTCTTCCAGAGGGAATGACGGGAGTCATCCAGGATACGGCCTCCACTGCCACTCTGGTTGCACTTCTCACTGCCAGAGAAAAGGCTACGGATTTTAATGCAAACCAGAAAGGGCTGAAGAGTCCCTTAGTGGTTTATGCTTCCGAAGAAACGCATTCCAGTGTAGAGAAAGGCGTGAAAATTGCCGGTTTTGGTAGAGAAAACCTGCGTTACATTCCAACGGATGATTCATTTGCGATGATCCCCTCCAAGCTTGACGAGGCTGTGGAGAAGGACAAGAAGAAAGGTCTGCAGCCGGCCTGTGTCGTTGCCACTCTCGGGACAACATCTTCTACGGCAGTTGATCCTCTAGCCCCGATCGGAGAGATTTGCAGGCGTCATGGCCTCTGGCTTCATGTCGATGCGGCCTATGCCGGGACAGCGGCCGTTCTTCCTGAGAAAAGGTGGATTCTTGAAGGTGCAGAGAATGTGGATTCCTTCGTCTTTAATCCGCATAAATGGATGTTGACGAACTTCGATTGTTCCGCTTACTTTGTCAAAGACCCTGGAGCGTTGATTCGAACATTTGAGATTCATCCGGAGTACTTAAAAACAGGGCTGGATAGCCAGGTGAAGAATTACCGCGACTGGGGAATTCAACTCGGGAGGAGATTCCGGGCATTGAAGCTGTGGTTTGTCATCCGGTCTTACGGTGTGGAAGGCCTTCAAAAAATTGTGAGAGAGCATATCCGTTTTGCTCAAATGTTCAAAGAATGGGTGGAAAAACACGAAGCCTTTGAGCTTATGGCCCCTGTGGATTTCAGCCTTGTCTGTTTTCGGTTGAATGATGGGCGGAATGATGAAGTTCTGAATGATCTCAACAAGCGGCTTCTTGAGAGCCTGAACCAGACCGGAAAAGTTTTTTTGACACACACCACCTTGAGGGGAAAATATGTTATCCGGATCGCGATCGCATCGCGGACCACTCAAGAACGCCATGTGCGGGAAGCCTGGGACCTGATCACGTCAAAGGCAGCGGAGATCTTGAAGTGATTGTATTGCATCAAATGTTGACCTGAGGGGAACGTATTTTTAATTCTCTGTTTGAAAAGACAATTCTTTGGGTCAAATTTGATAGCCTCTTTATAATCTTGAGGAGTTGAATGGTGATATTAAAGGTTGATAGCCTGATCTTGGAGGGATTTCCAGGGTTAAACCTGGGAGTGGTGATTGCCAAACAGATTGATAATCTGGGCAAAAGTGATGAAATCATACACATGATCCGGGACAGGGAAAACGAAATCAGAGAACAGTACAACACCGAGACTCTCTCCCAGGAGCCCAAAATCGAGTCCTGGAGAAAGGCATATTCGGCCTTTGGCGCCAAGCCGAAGAAATACAAAAGTTCGGTGGAGAGCCTTTACCGCATGATTTTGAAAGGTGTTGATTTGCGGTCTATCAATAAAATCGTCGATATCTATAATTACATTTCTGTAAAACACATGATTCCCGCTGGTGGAGATGATGCGGCGAAAGTGGATGGAGATGTAGTTTTAAGGTTTGCCAGAGGAGACGAGCGTTTTACTGCCCTCAATTCTGATGAAACAGAAACCGCAAAAGAGGGGGAAGTCATTTACTCTGATGATAAGGAAGTGCTGTGCCGCAGATGGAACTGGCGGGAGTGTGATAAGACAAAAATGACAGACGAGACCAGAGACGTTGTTCTGGTTGTTGAGGGACTTCCTCCTGTGACCCAGGAAGAGATGTCCGTGATTTTGGAGGAGTTCAAACAATTGATTGAAGAATACTGTGGAGGAAAAATAAGAACAGCTGTCCTGGATGAAGCCAGGTTTGAGGTGGAAATTTAGTCAGGCGGTGAAATTCCTTTCCTCTTTTTGAAATAAGTGACAGGTTTTATTTCTTATTGAGGATGACTTCTTTTTTTTATCTCGCCTTATCGGGATTCGTTATTTTTTAACTTCAGTGCTCCAGTGCAAGATCCCTTTGGGGTCGATAAGCCGGGCATAAAATCCCCAGCCTCCTCCTCCCTGGAGGACCTTTATCAGAAGTTTGTTCCACCCCTTCTTCAGCACGACAGGGATTTTATCCTGGTCAGGGTATGCTCCGCGATATGCCGGATTGGAATGGATAAGTTTTTCGTTTAGCCAGATTCGGACGCCATCATCGCTCCCAAGGAGCAGGTGTGTGTGATGAACATCAGGGGAACGAACGTACGCCAGGCCATAGGCGATGGTCTGCTCATTCGGTTCTAGAATTCTCGCAAGGTTGATGAATCCTGATTCTTCTGTCTGTATTTTTTTCCATTCGAGCGTTAAGTTGTTTTTGCCTTTGTATTTTTTCTTCAGGTCTAATTCTGCTTCAGGAGGATAAGCTGTTTGAAGGTGAGTCATATCCGGAGCCTCAAACGGGCCGATAAGGTTCCATTCCTTGACAAAACGGCGCAGAGATGGCGAGAGGGTCATGCCGATAAAGGCCAGCTCCATCCCGTTAGAGTCAGGTGTTTTTCCTGAGACCTGAAGGATGATTTCATTCTCACCGGATTCAAAGAGAATATTCTTTAAGGTCAGTTTATCTATTTTTTTGCCCGGGGAATAGCCCTCAAAAGCTTCAGGCTCATAGGGCAAACTGCGTCCTCCAGCTTTGAGTCCTGAGACTTTGAGATTTCCCATGGATGGCCCTCGGAGAAAATAGAGCTCGAGGTTATAATGTTCTCCGAATTCTACTGAGAACGAAAGAGCGGCTTCTGTGTCTCTGTGGGCTTTTTCTGTCATGAGTGCGGCGTATCTGTTTCCCGTCTGGTTGTAGTAGGATGTGAGCTGTAGAGAGAGATTTTCCGCTTGGAATGCCATTCCTGAAAGCGTGTCCTTGAATGTTGTGACCTTTTCTCCTTTGAATTCTTCCCATTCAGGGAGAATGAGCCCGCGCGGAGACTCAAGCGCAAAGGGGAGCCTGTCTTCCATCGGAGGAAGACGAGGAAAGGATTTGTGAGGTTCACTCTGGTACCAGTAGGCCACAGAGGAGAAATAATCGGAGCGGTCATTGGCATGGCCGTGTTCGATCGTGACACGGATAGATTTTTTAAAGGGTATGGGGTCGGGGATATGAAAACGGTAGACTGTGGCTTTCGAACCGGTTTTGAAATCAGGTTCTTGGAGGGGACATCCGTAGAACGGATTTTCATCCTCCCTCATGCCCCAGGCATCTGAGAAATAGTCTTCCGAACCCGTTCCATAAAGAGAAGGTGTTTTTTCGCCGTCCACATAGATCATGTCATCTCCCTCACCCCACCATCCCATGGCTCGTTGAAGGATACTCAGGTTGCATCCGACATAATGACCTCGGCCAGCAGCGTCGAGGAAGAGGTAGTTTTTTCCAGGAAAACAGGGCATCTCCTGGCGGTACTGCGCGTGAAAATAAGGAGTGTCGGAGGGAACCGCAGGAAGTTCTCTGTAATCGATGTAATAGTAAAAAGCGCCCACTGTTTGTATCCCTTCGTTAGTCACTGTGATCCGGGCTGATCTCTGGAATGGCATATACCAATAGCAGTTACGCGCGCGACCGTTGGAAGAACAGTTGACCGGGAGTGAGCTGAAATTGCGGTTTAGACCGTGTCCCACGCTAAAAAAATCTCCGATCGGGGCTTCAACAGATGGAGATTCTTCCCCATCCCAGTACATTCTCAGGATGATTTTTCGTCCGTAAAAGGGCTCAGCGGAGATGGTGACCCAGATGTGATGGATGGCTGCCGGCCCCTTTATTTCTGCAAGAACAGCGGTTTTTCCTGGCACTATGGACAATCTGTCATTGTTTCCTCCTGTCCGGTCGTAGGAAGAGATGCGTTTGGATGTATAGTTTTGATGCTGTCCCAGTTGGCTCAACAGGTCCTGGTTTTCTGCGGGAATCAAACCTGAGCTTACCTGAAGAAAAAAGAGAAAAAAGAATAGAAAAATTCCTGTTTTTAGATAATTTTTCATCGAACCTCTCATTTTTTAGCCTTACTTTTTATGTTTTTTTCATTTTTGGCTCCAGCCAGCCGAGCTTGATGGATGATTTTTGGTCTCTTGATGTGTAGGGCTTAATATCCAGGATGGGAGTGCCTTCGATCATGTCGATTCCAGAAACTTTAAGGGAGGTCCCCTTCCTTTCGATGACCTTAACCACAGTCATGCCTATAGGGTTGGGTCGATGAGGACTCCTGGTGGAAAAGACACCTCTCAAGGTTTCATCGAGTAAAGGCTTGGTGTGGAGTCTAGGCCCTTCGGATTTATGAAAGGCAAAAAGAACGACGAGATGGGAAAATCCCTCTATATCTTTGAGTCCATCCTCAAATTCCTTGAATAACTCAAGCTCTCCCTGGACAGAGTCGAATCCTCCTGAATCGGCGTATTTTTTAGAATCGATATCCTCTGTATTTTTAAAGGGAGAATGAACAATCCCTATGGGTTTAAGCTTAAATTCCATGAATATCGACCTTCTCGAAGGAGAGTTTTTCCCGTAAAGATTTTAAATCGTTTTCATTTTCAGTCATTGAAATAGGTCAGCCACTTTTCATATTCTTTTATCTTTCCGCTGACCACATCTCTGTAGGCTTTCACCAAGCGGAGTGTGAGTTCTCCGGCTTGACCAGATCCAATGATGCATTCTTTTTTTTGTTCTTGAGGATTCGAGCCGTCTGTTATACGAACGATAGGGGCAATCTCTACGGCAGTCCCACAGAAAAAGGCCTCGTCAGCCTTAAAGAAGTCTTCCTTTGTTATTATTCCGATGCGGGTTTCAATGCCGAGGCTTTTTGCAATCTCCAGTATGCTTTCTCGTGTGATGCCTTCCAGGATGGATTCTGTTTTGTCATTGGTGATAAGAACACCATCCTTTACGATGAATATGTTCTCCCCGGGTCCCTCGGCGATATTCCCTTCAAGATTAAGGAAAACGGCTTCATCATGGCCGAGAGAACGGGCCTCCATACCACAAATCGCTGACTGGACATAAACTCCTCCGAGTTTAGCAGTCATTTCCAGTTGGGAACGATGAACGCGCTTCCAGGGAACGATATACACTTGAACTCCAGTTTCCGTTTTGTCTCCCAAGTAAGCTCCCCATTCCCATGCCCCGATGACCAATTCTACTGGTGAAGCTTTCGGCAGCAAACCCAAATTTCCGTAGGAATAATAAAGAAGGGGGCGGATATAAGCAGAGTCGAGCTTGTTTTCCCTTAT
>DAOVAM010000250.1 GCA_030671065.1 Candidatus Aminicenantota bacterium | reverse complement strand
ATGTTCTGGAATCTCATCGCCCTAAAATATCCTGATTTGTCCATCACCTATACAATTGAAGATATAAAAAACGCTAAAAACAACAAAAAAGCCACTCTTCTTCTGGTCTCGCAATGCGGTGATTTTATCGACACAAAACTGCACCGTATCGAGGCGTTCTACCGACTCGGACTGCGCATGCTGATTCCGGCGTACAGCCTCTCAAACCGAATCTGTGGAGGTTGTCTGGACCGCACAGATCAGGGCCTGACATCTTTTGGTCAATTGGTCGTGGATGAATGCAACAGAGTGGGACTTTTGCTGGACTGCTCCCACCTTGGTAAACGTTCCAGCCTGGAGATCATCGAGCGCAGCCAGCAACCAGTGGTTTTTAGCCATTCCTGCACAAAAGCACTCGCGGATAATCCCCGCAACATTGATGATGTGCAGATCAAGGCCTGCGCTGCTAAAAATGGAGTGATTGGCCTTTCTCCCTGGGGGCCGATGACGCTAAAAACAGGTCAAACCAAGCGACCGACTGTAGATGACTTTATCGACCATATCGACTATGTTGCTCAGCTTCTCGGTTCAACTGATTATATTGGAATCGGGACAGATATGAGTCTCGGGACCTATTCGGATCATGAGTATGATCCCTGGGGTGAACCCGCCTATAAAGATGTCACAAGCACGTATAATAAGCATATCACGCCAAACATCCGATCCCCTCTGCGCATGGTCGACGGTTTCAGTAATTATGCGGAGGTTTTGAATTTTATCGATAAGCTTAAAAAGCGAGGCTTCAGCGAGTCTGATGTGCGGAAAATTCTAGGCGGCAACTACATGCGCGTGTTCAGCCAGGTGTGGAAATAACAGGCAGTCGGATTATCAACGATTGTCATCAATCCGGAAAACGTATATATACATAAAATTTGATTTTAGAAAAGTCTCGATACGCTCGAGCGTGTAACCGGCAGCGTTCATTTGAGCTTCCATCTTCTCTGGAGTTGTGCCTGAATGATCGTTCGCATCCCTTGGAATCCACTCTCCGATCGCCAACTTCCCGTCTGGCTTGAGCGCAGGTCTCGCATTCTTCAGCAGCGCTACCGGATCGTTGAAATGATGATAAGCGGATATGACGAAAATCACGTCCAGTTTACCCTCAGGGAGTTTCGGATCCATTACGTCTCCGAGAATGGTCTCGACGTTTTCAAGACCCCAGCGTTCACAGCGCTTCTCTAGATGATTCAGGGCTGCGGCATCTATGTCTTCAGCATAGATTTTCCCCTTTTTTCCTACTCTTACTGCCATTTGCACTACGTAGCGTCCGCGTCCTGCTCCTATCTCTGCCACGACCATTCCCTTCGAAATGCCGATCGTATCCATAACCTTATCGGGCGGCTGCAGACGATTAAGTCTGGCCTCATTCGCATTCTCTGGCGTAAGGACATTCTGTTGTTTCTGGGCATCCTGTGCAGTAAGATAAGTAAATAGGAAGACTAATAAGATAAATATAAGGACATTTTTCTTCCGAAACATAGAAAATCTCCTTTAGCTTTATTCACTTCTATATTTATAACGACTATTTTATAAAGAAAGTTACTTTTTCTTGAGCTCGTCGATTATCTTCCTGATATTTGCATTGGCCGGATTTAGCTCTAACGATTTCTGATAGAATTCTATGGCCTTTTCTTTGATTCCCTTCTGGGCATAGGCTTCACCCAATCCTTCATAGGATTCAGCCGAATTCGGATAGAGTGACAGGCAGAATTCAAAGAGACGGATGGCTTCATCCGGTGCTTTATGACGACGCAGGCCATGGAAAGCATGATCGTTGAGGAATTCTTCAGTGATAGGAATGGGAAAGCCGAAACGCTCACTCAGGGACTGAAAATGCTCCTTTACCTTATCCGGACCTTTCTCCCAAGCTTCACCAGGAAATTGCCAGCCCTGGAAGAGATGTTTCAGATTTGAAAACAATCCCGGAAAGGCGACAGACACATGGTTTTCTTCCGGAAAACATCTGTATTCATACAGAAAATCCTTGGGTGCTTTCGCCTCCATCAAGTCTTTAAATTTGTCTAAATAACGAGTCTGTTCCTCATCTTTTTTCTCTCCGGAAATGAAAAGAAATTGTTTAAGGGAATCGTATCTATCAAGGAAGTTTTCTGCATTTTTCAGCCACTCGAACTGGTTCCAATAGAGGCTGGGACTCAAAGCAATCGTCGCCTGAAAAAGATTCGAGCTGCGCGACAATGTCTCCACTGCGAAGAGCCCGCCCAGAGAATGCCCCACAAGAATCCTGAAAGGATGAGTCCGGTAAGACTCATCGATATAAGGGACTAGTTCGCTCGAGAGGAATTTCTGGAAGGATTCCGCTCCTCCGCTTGTCGGCCAGTTTCCCGTTTGTTCATTAGCCTTTGTGTAGGTGAATTCCTTTAATCGATCGCCCTGTGCGATAGCTACGACAATCATTTCTGGAATCATTCCGTAGAGACTCAGATATTTCACCATCCCGGCAAAAGGTTCAAAATAATCTCCTCCGTCAAGAACATAGATCACGGGATAACGGTTTGATACTTCTGCATAACTGGAAGGAAGATGGATGAACACTGCCTTCTTCTCTCCCAATACATTGGATTCGAATTCGATACGCTGACCAAAAACATGGTTCTTTACTCTATATTCTTCCTCTCCAAAGTCATGAATTTTTTTGT
Organism: Candidatus Aminicenantota bacterium; assembly: GCA_030671065.1. Classification (GTDB taxonomy): domain Bacteria; phylum Acidobacteriota; class Aminicenantia; order Aminicenantales; family Aminicenantaceae; genus SOIA01. The sequence goes on along the minus strand of DAOVAM010000250.1, from coordinate 614 downwards.
CATCGTCCACCAGACTGTTGTAGGTTTTCAAGAAAGACAAAGGTCCTTGAGAAATAGTATCTTTCAGGGCATTCAGCCCGAGTTTTTCCTCAATCGTTTGAGCTATGTATGCGCCAACCACAGGATAGGCCTTGCTTCTGACTCCGATTTCAACGGCGCTCTTGCGTAACTCCTTGTCTGTGAGTGTGTTGGCCTTCAAAAAGAGATCGTTCAACTTGTTTCGAAGCCGTGTGACATCTAATTCGCTCTCCAGCAAAGTATAATCTTCAACACTTTCAGCGGGAAATTTATCCAGGGCTTTGTATCCAACATAGGTAGCAATGCCCCGAAGCTGTAAATATTCAAGCAGAGTGTAAATCTTTTGATCCAGCGGTTTTTCAGTCCTGGTCTCTCTGCACTCACGGAATCCTAGATCAAAAACCACCTGGACAAGATTATTCAAGATATTCTTGCTGCTGCCATTCCACTTCTCATGGGCAACGTCAATGAACATGTCATTATTCATCATGAACCTGTAAGCGCGCGTGTGAGCGGTGAGATAGACTGTAAGAGTAAAATCCATTGTGTCGGCATCCGGAAGAAAAGTAGAAACATAGGGGATAGCTGTTGAACTG
>DAOVAM010000219.1 GCA_030671065.1 Candidatus Aminicenantota bacterium | reverse complement strand
CGGATCACCCTTTTCAACAAAAAAATCTTCCGGATTTATCCGTGTCCATTTCCAGAGAGAAGATCTCCCCTGCACCGCTCGATCATCGAACGAGGTGGATGAATCCAGTATGAGCATGTTTCAAACTCGTCTCAAAGACCTCCTGGTGTTACTCCACTTCCCCTCTTTTTAAAAATGGCCGATTATCTCTTGTGCAACCTCAAGCTATACATCATACGAACGACGAGAAGGAGAACAACTCTACCTGTTTTTCCAGTTCCCAATTCAGATTTAATCCTATTTTTTAAAAAAAATTAAAATATTTTAAATTTTTCCTTTACATTTTCTATTTTTTAAATATAATTAAAGTGGTTTTCTTTTGCGGGCTGGAGAGAACCCCCACCTTTTTGGTTCCCATCATCAACCCCCCTTTTGCTGACAACAGCCCGCATAACCTCCCCCCCCGTCAGCACCTGAAATACTTTTTTACTTCCTCACAAATCATTGCAATTCAACTGACTCTTTTTCTCAGATGAGGATACATTTGGTTTTCCCGAAGTCAAAACACAAGGGATAAAAACTGTCTCCTGATCAAGATACAGCGTCTTGACTCCTGGTTCCTGAGGTGCTACATTTTCAGTCGGGATCAGACTCTTCGCATAATGACAAGGCTCAATCCCTAAAAAGAGAACATCCCCATCTTGCTGGAGGAAGGATATGGTCGATAGGGACACTCTCAAAGAAAGATATAAAAGAATCTATAGCCAGCTCCAGGAGCTTTACACCAAAACAGAAAACAGAACTGCCCGCATGGCCACTGCGGCAGCCATCCTCCATCACAAGATGCCTCATTATTTCTGGACAGGATTTTACACGCTCATCGATGGGGAATTGATCGTTGGCCCCTACCAAGGACCGCTGGCCTGTCAGGTTCTCGAGAAAAAGAAAGGAGTCTGCTGGGAGGGCTTTGACGGAAAAAAAACAATCGTTGTCCCCAATGTGCACGAATTTCCCGGACATATCGCCTGTGACAACCGATCCAATTCTGAGATAGTGGTTCCCCTGGTCAGTGAAGACAATCAAGTCTGGGGAGTCCTGGATGTGGACAGCCGTAAACTCGAAGCCTTTTCAGATATTGATAAGGAGTGGCTCGAGAAAATCGTGAAACTGATCTAGCTTATCAAGTGAAGGCAAAAGTGTCATTGCGAGCGAAGCGTGGCAATCTCTTAAGAAAAAATGCATTTCTTTTTATGAGATTGTTTCACTCCGTTCGCAATGACATCATAAAATCGTTACCGATTTATTGAGTTAGTACACCTGGCCCCTTTTTCTTGCCTCAGTATTACTTCAGAGAGTAAACCAGCAGAAGAATCTGTTTCATAGCCAAAAAAAGCCCGTCAATCTCCGCCTCTTCATTCAGGGTGTGTTTGTACTGGCCGTAAGTCCGCCCCAGATTCACAGAGAGGATCCCTTTTTCTATTCCCACATTGGCCTCCGTCGATCCAAGAGGATTCACTTCGATGTCTCTGATTTTAAGATAGTGAAGGATATCCACAACTGTTTTGACCAGGAATGAATCTCTTGCACCAGGAATCTGGTGAGCCTTTGATCCATCGTTGAGAACCATCTCTATTTCCACACCTTCTTCCTCTGCCACTTCCTGGCAAATTCTCCGCAACTCTCTCTGCGCTTTCTCCAGCTCATCCTGGTCAGCCGAGCGAAGGTCAACAGTGAAGTAGGATTCCTGAGAGACAGCATTCCTGACTCTTCCCCCACCGATCATTCCGATATTCAGGATTGTCCATTTTTCGATAGGGCTTGACGGAAGCTTAATCTCGCCTATTCTTTCCACAGCCTTGGCCACAGCCAAATTCGGATTGGGCACTCCCCGGCTCAACATGGTGTGCGCACCAGGACCGCGATAGGTAATTTTTCCCCCGCCAAATCCTAAAGCGCCGTAGCGGACACTTCCCAGATCTCCGTCCAAGGCTACGAGTACATCGAACTTCTCTTTTGTGGAATCCAAGAACGCCTGCATCCCGACAAAACCGGTTTCCTCTCCCACGGTCCCCATAAAATAATAGGTGTTAACAGGCTTGAATCCTGCGTGTTTAAGAGCGCGAATAGACCAAAGAAGATTTATCAAACTGGCTGTATCATCCCCGATTCCAGGAGCCTTAAGAACGTTTCCTTCCCTTTTCACTTTGATCTCCCACACTCCCTGGAACACAGTGTCCATATGCGCGGACATGATGATTTTTTTCCCCTGCGGGGAGCCTTTCCAGATGCCGACAGCATTACCTGAAGAATCAATGAAAACCTCGTCCAGGCCACACGTTTCAAACTGTTTTTTCATGTACAGGGCTCTTTTTTTCTCATAGCCTGAAGGTGCAGGGATCTCAGTCAGAAGAATCCATTCCTCGATGATTTTATTTCGATTCTTTTCGATAAAGGAAAACATCTTTTGAACGAATGAGGAGTTCACCATCTCCGGTCTGAACAGAGATTCCTCGCCCTTAAGACAGGCTGAAGAGAAAGCTAGAAGAGATAAAAATATCAGACAGAAAAGACAGGTCATTTTTTTCATGGTTTTCTCCCCACTTGCGTTCTTGGATTGTTTTCCAAAGTTGCTTGATCTAACAGTATTCATTTTTTATTTACACGTCATTCGCTGTAATGCTTGATGACACGAATGACAGCTCTTGCGCAGACCTTGCAGAGCGGTTTCTTTCCCTTGGTGAACATGAGGCAGTCCAGCATCGGACGGTAAAGGCCTTTGGCGGAATAACCGGCTCCCTCAAAGGCCCCCACTTTCCCCTGGAACCGGCTCTTCATCAGGTAAGCATCCACTTTTTTCGCATTCTCCCTGGAGAGGCGTTCGGATTCCTCCTCAATTTTCCGAACCTCAGTCTGGGGTGCTCCTTCCCTTTTCATCCGGGCAATCTTATCATTGATCTCCTGACGGACCTTCTGGTAAGCCTCGTCCATCCGGTCAAAAACTTCCTTCTCCCAGGGAGTGGGAATGTCGATTCCAGGAGTCGCCAACTCTTTCCATTTGAGATTTTTAGGATCGAGCAAGGCTGTGATATTCGCTTCCACAGGTTCGACTCCACTAGGATAAAACTCGTTGTACGCCACAGAAGAGGTGTAATACTCGTCCGCCAATCCAGAAAAAGAATGTCCGAATTCGTGGAGAAATAGATATTCGAACCACTGGTTATCGACTGTGAATGTGCAGTAAAAGTTGTAAATGCCTCCACCCCCGTATCGTTTATGATTGATCATGATGAACAGTGTATCATAGGGCACGTGTGCAGCAATATCCCGGAGGCTTTTGTTGTCTTCTGTCAAAAGATAACGCTCTGAACTGAGAGAATTGAAGGTGGCGTTGAGCACAGTATTTTTGAAAATTACCCGCCGTGGCTCATCGCATCCACTGTCCACTGAGGGTTTGAACACGCCATAGATATTGAACTTTCTTTTGCTGGATTTATACGGCTCGAATCCGAACAAAACATCTGCAAACCGCTTTAAATCCTCCTGGCATTTTCCCTGCTCCTCTGCTGTGTACCCTTCTGCGATAAGAGCCACATCCACTTTTGTTTGGGGATCACCGTTTTTTACGATCTCGAAGACTTCAACTCCGCTGCATAAATTCTCTTTAATGATGCTGATCGATGACGGATCGATGGACTGAGTGAAAAAAGGCTGAAGGGAATTGTCTCGATTTCTGACCTCGAGCACAAAGATGATTTTCTTTTTCGGATAAGGGATAAGAGCTGATTCATGGTATGTTCTTTTTATCCCCTGGAGAGCTTGAGTCGTTGTCTTGTATTCCCCAAAATAGCTGTCAAATCCTTTTGAAAAGATCAGCTTCCCCGATGCTTCGTCAAATATTTTGACGGCATACCTGCCGTTGTTGAATTCGTCGATCAGGTTCCGCGCACTTCCTGCCCACATGCCCTGCTGAAAGACCTGGTCGAGTGT